>NZ_CEXWTU010000064.1:15127-21828 GCF_982758155.1 Marinagarivorans sp.
GATTGAATCAGGCCAAACCGTTGCGCTTGTCGGACAATCGGGTAGCGGAAAAAGCACGCTTGTCAGCTTACTACTTCGGTTTTACGAGCCAGAATCAGGCACTATTTTAATTGACGGCCAACCCATTAGCGAAGTCACGCTCGCCAGCCTCAGGGCGCAGATTGCTTTTGTTAATCAACAAACCACATTATTTAACGATACTATCGCGGCAAACATCGCGTATGGCGAAGATGTGACCCTCGACAAGGATACGCTGGTAGCAGCAGCCCAAAGCGCTAACGCCTTAGATTTTATCGAGCAGCAAAAGCATAAATTTGAAACCTCTATTGGTGAAGCCGGTGATCGTTTGTCGGGTGGACAAAGGCAGCGCCTTGCAGTTGCCCGCGCACTGTATAAAGATGCTCCGATACTGGTTTTAGATGAAGCAACATCGGCACTTGATAATGAATCAGAAAAGTTGATTCAAGAGGCGCTGGAAACATTACAAAAAGGCCGAACAACAATTGTTATCGCTCATAGGCTCTCAACGATTGAGAATGCCGATATCATTGTGGCTATGCAGAACGGTGAAATTACGGAGATGGGTAATCACAAAACATTGCTAGAAAAAGGCGGTTATTATGCGTCGCTTTACGCAACGCAGTTTAGTGATCATTAACCGGAAAGTTGGAATCAGGGAGCTTAGAGGCTACTCAAAAGCTCCCTAACCGCTGCAACATGTCGACGACTTACAACTGGTTTGAAATCAACGCCTTTCAGTTTGAGCTCATACTGACCAGAAGATAAGCGCTCTAGTTTCTCGATATTTTTCACCGCAACCAACGCATTGCGGTGAACGCGAACAAAGCTGCTTTCAAATTCATCTTCCAGTTCTTTAAGCGTGTCATCGATAAGGGTATCGCCACCAAGGTGCATAATCGTTACGTACTTCTGGTCGGCCATAAAACAATAAATATCATCAATTGGTACCAGCTCAACGCCTCGGCGTGTTTTAGCCGCAATGTTTTTGCGCTGATTGGGGTTAGGCTCTTTTAAGCGTGCTTTTTGAACTTTATTAATACGACTCGCCTTCGCTAAGGCTAGCTCAAGTTGATCCTGCCTTAGTGGCTTGAGCAAATAACCTACGGCTAAAGTATCAAAAGCCTCCAAGGCGTATTCATCATAGGCTGTACAAAAAATAACAGCCGGCGGCTCATCCAGCGTCGATATAGTGCGCGCAGCACTTAGGCCATCCTCACCGGGCATGCGTATATCCATAAGAACGATATCGGGATCCAAATCATTAATTGACGTTAACGCAGCCTGCCCATTGCCAGCCTCGCCAATCACCTCGTACCCATCAATGCGCTCGATCATTCGCATCGCACGCTGGCGTGCGAGTAGCTCATCATCAACGACTAATACCTGTTTCAAGTGACACCCAATCCTTTTAAGACAATTTTTTACATGCTACCGCAACCTGCATGCACTCTATTCTTTAGTCTAGCCTAGCCACCAGTATTAGCGCTATTTTTCTCAACTGACGCCGGAAATTGTAACTGAACGCTGAATCGGCCCGCCTGCGCAACAATAAAAATACGCGCCTTAGGGCCATAATAAGCCTCTAAACGACGCTTCATGTTATCCATGGCAATGCCATTACCTTGCGTTTTTCGCCCACTGGGCGGCTCTAAGGGTAGAGGATTTGAAACAGCGAGTTGCACATCGCCCCCCATAACGCGCACTTCAACATCGACCACGCCACCCTCTGGCAGAGGCTGCACCCCATGATAAATAGCGTTTTCGATTAATGGCTGCAATATTAAGCTTGGCACCATAACCGAGTTAACCTCTCCAGAAATATTCCATTTTACGGCAAGGCGCTCGCCTAACCTTAGCTCTTCTATTCGGCTAAAACGACGGCATAACTCCAACTCTTTATCCATCGTCACAAGGCCTGGCTCGCTAAGACTTGCCCTAAAAAGATCCGATAAATCTTCAACGGTTCGCTCTGCAAGCTGCGGATCCACCTCAATTAAGCTCGCAATAGAGTTCATACTATTAAAGAGGAAGTGTGGGCGAATCCTTGATTGCAGCGCCTGAATACGTGACTGTAACTCAGCATTCTGTTGATTTCTAAGCTGTTGCTGCAAATAAAAATAACGCAAAACAACGCCAGCAAAAACCGCTGCAATGATGGTATTACAGAGCACCATATACCACTCAACAGTGTGGCCATTAGCCTGAGTAATGACACCCAAGGAGCTGAATGCTGCCGTAATGCACAATACGATAGCGTAGCTGACGCCCCCAGCCAATTCAGGCGTTTGCCGCCGAAACCAGCCCCGCAAAGGACATAAGCAAGCGGCACTTGCCAGCACAACCCATTGAACCATCATTGAGACTAGGCCAAAGCGATACCAACTAAGCCCCCCCACCGATGCCCCCGCCATAGACAGCGCAATGGCCAAAAGCTCGCCCACAATCACAAGGTGGAATACCGCCTGGCCCGTACATAAATCAGGCAAGAAGTCTTCTTGCCGCACAATATTGAATGAATTGTCTGTCATTTTTTGTTGTCTGTTCCGACTCGTTTATAATGCGCCAACTTTAATAGCCACTCAATGCAGTTTAGCGCCCATAAAGCACTTCTGCATCAGGCCATGATTAACCCGCAAAAGCGAACCCGAGAACACTTATGAGCGATAACAACACCAACAACCCCGAACAAAATACCAATAGCCAGTGGGGCGGGCGCTTTAGCGAGGCCACCGACGAGTTTGTACAACGCTTTACAGCCTCGGTCACTTTTGACCAGCGCTTTGCCAAACAAGACATTCAAGGCTCTATTGCTCACGCCACGATGCTAGCCACTGCCGGTGTACTGACCGAAGAGGAAAAGAACCTCATAATTACAACGCTTAACGATATCGCAAAAGATATTGATGCTGGACAGTTTGAGTGGAGCATCGCCCTTGAGGATGTTCATATGAACATCGAAAGCGAACTGACTAAGCGAATAGGCATTACCGGAAAAAAATTACACACAGGCCGCTCTCGCAATGACCAAGTCGCTACAGACATCCGTTTATATTTACGCGATGAAATTGACTTTATTGCGACAGAATTAACGCGCCTGCAGCAAGGTATCATCGGCTTGGCCGAACGTGAGGCCGACACCATAATGCCAGGCTTCACTCATTTGCAAACGGCACAGCCGGTTACCTTTGGCCACCACCTAATGGCTTGGTATGAAATGCTAACACGAGATTTTGGGCGCCTGATGGGCTGCCGTAAACGCATGAACTACTCGCCACTAGGGGCCGCTGCATTAGCGGGCACCACCTACCCTATCAATCGCGATTTAACCGCCGAGCTATTAGGCTTCACAGCTCCAACTCGCAACTCGCTAGATTCCGTCTCTGATCGTGACTTTGCAATCGAATTTTGCGGCTTTGCTGCAATTTTGCTAACGCACATGTCCCGCATGAGTGAAGAACTTATTCTTTGGGCATCCGCACAATTCGACTTTATCGATTTGCCGGATCGTTTTTGCACTGGCTCATCTATTATGCCGCAAAAGAAAAACCCAGATGTCCCGGAGCTTGTTCGCGGTAAAACGGGACGAGTGAACGGCCATCTAGTTTCCCTTTTAACACTGATGAAGTCACAGCCTCTTGCTTACAACAAAGATAACCAAGAAGACAAAGAGCCTTTATTCGATACCGTCGACACCGTACGTGATTGCCTGCGCGCATTTGCCGACATGATCCCCGCGATCACCCCAAAGAAAGAAAGTATGCGTAATGCGGCCATGCGAGGCTTCGCAACAGCCACAGACTTAGCCGATTACCTAGTTCGTAAGGGCATTGCTTTTCGCGATGCACACGAAATTGTCGGTAAATCTGTTGCTTTCGGTATTGAGCAAGGTCGTGACTTATCTGAGATGACATTGACTGAACTGCAGCAATTTTCAGCAGAAATAACACAAGACGTTTTTGATGTGTTGACGCTAGAGGGATCGGTAGCCGCTCGTGACCACATTGGTGGCACAGCCCCCAATCAAGTCCGTATTGCCACAGCTAATGCAGCTCTAGAGCTCACCAAGCGTTAATCCTATGTTTTTATACGCAGCGGAAGGCTTTTAAAGTATCCACTCGAAATACACCATAGTGTGACTCGGTTCAGCATAAGCATTACTGAACCATCACTTTATAGTGTATTTCGAGAATTCGTTCAAATAATAACCAAAAGCTCCTGCTGACATAAATGACTCTCGTGCCACTTTATGGTCTAATTGAAAGCTGACAACGTTTCAATCCCACACGAAACAACCAACAGGTACTGGCGTGACCATCGACGAAATTAATATCCCGCAAGCAACATCATCGGAATTTCAACTGACCAGCAAAGCCACGGGTACCACTTACCCGTTGCTCGATGAGGTTTTGGTTGGCAGAGAGCTTGATTGTACAATTCGTTTGCAGGATCCGCAGATTAGACGCTACCACGCTAAAGTGAGCGCAAGCGAAGACGGATTATTTCTAGAAGATTTAAATTCTAAAAATAACACCTATCTTAACGGTTGCCGTATTGGCACTGGCGCCTGGGTCACGCTAAGCGACGAAATTAATTTTGATGGGGTTAAATTTACGGTTGAAGCCGTCAGCCTGCCCAATGAAGAGCCGGTTGAGCACATCAACATTGAAGACACCCTTGGCTTTGGTACGCCATTTTCCAAGCCAGCCGCCGCCCCAGAGATGCCCTTTTCAAACCAGGATGTTGTAGAAGCCACAAGAGCACTAGAAGAACGCGCCAAAGCACGACTGCAGCTGTTCAAGGAATCGGAAGAGTCTGGCCTGAATCCGGACTGGGAAGAATTTATCGCCAATCGCAATAAAAAAGCACTGAGCGAACCGAGCCCAGTAAAACCGCTGGTATTCCCTATTCAGGCAGGCAACAGCACACCCGCGAGCCAAAGTAACAGCGGAGAACAAAAAACGGCTGTTATAACACCAATATCAAGCCGACAATCAACAACGCCGTCCCGCTCTGCCGATGAGGAGCTTGCAGAGCTCGAAAGAGAAATTGCAGCGTTAACTGACGAGCCACTCATTGATGAAGCACCAGCAGATTCAGTACAGGAAAGTCAAAATATTCAAGAAAATGCATTGATAGATGAAAACATCGAAGAAAACCTAATCGATCCCCCCGAAACAATTGAAGCCCCTCAGTCTCCGCTTGAGCAAGAAGATCGCTCAGTGGGCACTTCAGCCAAAAGAAGCTCTAGCGCCGTAAACTTAGGAAGCGGGCCTCGCCTTTTAGCCCAAACTGCCCCCATTCGAGGGAAGTGTTACCTTTTAGCCGCTACAGATGCGAAAAAAACATGGACTATAGGTCGTGCTAACAACACTGATATGCAACTTAGCGAAGATGCCATTGACCTCGTGCATGCACATATAGAGCTCTCCGATACAGGCTATAAAATCCGCACCACTCGTACAACCAATGGCATGCTGATCAACGGGAAGTTTAATGCCGAAGCCACGTTAAAGCATAACGATACTATTCAATTTGGTCGCATTGAGTTCATTTACCGCGATGACGAAATTGCAGTGCAGCCTACAAAAGCTAGCAAGCCGCGGAAAATTAATTACAGCTTGATTGCTGGCGCCCTTGTTGTTCTTGGCGCACTGCTTACAGCATTATTAAATTCACCAATCCCATTATAAATAAAGTGCGGCTCAAACGGCCGCACTTTATTTAGCGTAACTTCAGCACATCCTGCATATCAAACAAACCCGATGACTGCCCTTGTAGCCACACCGAAGCTCTGACTGCACCCCGAGCAAATGCCATCCGACTTGTCGCTTTATGTGTTATTTCAACACGCTCACCGTCGGCTAAGAAACTTACCGTATGATCGCCAACAATATCACCACCACGAACAGTGGCAAAACCTATCGTTTTCCGTTCTCGCGCTCCGGTTTGGCCTTCGCGCCCATACACTGCAACATCATCCAAATTTCTACCTGTCGCATTAGCGAGCACCTCGCCCATACTTAAAGCGGTACCTGAAGGCGCATCTAACTTGTGGCGGTGATGCGCTTCATAAACCTCAATATCAACATCATCCCCCAAAACACGAGCAGCGACATCTAACAGTTTGAAACACAGGTTAACTCCCGTGCTAAAGTTAGACGCCAGACAAAGAGGGATTGCTGTTTGATAGCTAAGAAGCTTTTCTTTTTGCTCAGGGGTGAATCCTGTCGTGCCAATGACCATGCCCTTGCCATACTTTGCGCATAATGCGGCGTTGGCCAAAGTGGCATCTGGGAGCGTAAAATCAATCAATACGTCAAAATCATCTATGCACTCGCTTAAATTGTCGACCGTTAGTAAGCCCACCTTTCCAATGCCTGCAAGCTCACCCGCATCAACCCCCAGCAGAGAGCTACCTGCACGCACAATAGCAGCAGATAATAATGCATCATCAGATATTTTCGCGGCTTCAACTAAAATTTTACCCATGCGCCCATTGGCGCCCACAACCGCAATACGCGTTGTCATAAGCTCTCTCTTTTAAAAATCACAATTTGAATATTTAGGGCCGAGGAAAAAATACTTTATCCAATAATACTTGCCCCCTGCGTCCTCAACTGCGTTGCCCAAAGCGTTACATGCCCCGGCATGCGCCCCTTCGGGCGCCTTGTTGAGAAAAC
>NZ_CEXWTU010000065.1:0-21794 GCF_982758155.1 Marinagarivorans sp.
AGGTGTTGAGCATAGTGCGATCGCGAACGGCCCAACGATTCACTAATTCTTGTGAGCACCGTTCGCCGCCAACAATTAATAAGCGCACGCTGGGTAATTCACGTTCAATAGCATTTAAAAAGGTGGGCACGGTGGAGAATACCGAGATGCAATGCTGATCAATTAAATCCGCAACAGCTTCTGCGCTTTTACACACATCCTCCTCCCCAACAACAAGCTGTGCGCCCGAGGCCAAGCCGGCCCATATCTCTTCAACAGAAGCATCAAAGGCATGAGAAAAGCCTTGGTAGATGACGTCGTCTTCGCGAATCCCATAAGTGGGTAGCATCGCTGCAACAAAATTGGCGGCAGCGCGATGCTCAATCAATACGCCTTTGGGTTGGCCGGTAGAGCCCGAGGTATAGATCGCGTAACAAGGGTCGTTAGGTTGCAGGCTGTGGCATACCGGTGGCTCGCAATTAAAAGCAGAAAGAATTTTGTTATCGCGATCGAGCTTAAGCACATGCGGCGCTCGCAAGTTTAAGCTCTTAGCTAACGCGTCTTCAGTGATAACGATATCGGCACCAGCATCCGACAAGATGTAATCAATACGATCACTCGGAAACGCCGGGTCAAGTGGAATATAGGCTCCGCCAGCTTTAAGCACTGCCAGCATCGCAACATAAGGCTGCTCGGACCTCGCTAAATACAGTGCCACCATCGAACCTGGTCGGCAGCCAATGCTTTGTAGATATTGCGCTAAGCGGTTGGAACGTTTGTCCAGCTCGGCAAAAGTCAGTGATTGCTGTCCATATGTAACAGCCACACGCTGCGGGTATTTAGTACACGCATCAACAAAATGATGATGCAGATAACCGACTTTCATTGATGCATGCATTGGCTGGCGTATTTTGTGACGTCGCTCAGACAACACACCCTCGCGCATTGCAAGTTCATTCTCTTCGTGTAGCATTAAATTACCTTATGTGAGCAATTATATTCATATATGGTAATTATTATATTTCATCGCAAGGTCTTTGACTGTGCGTGACTCTACTTTTTATTGCATGCACATGTGGCATGAGGTTGATGATATGCAGCGAATTGGCTCACTAGATTGTTTGAAAGGGCTAGCGATGGTGTTGATGGCGCTTGATCACACCCGTATTTACTTACATGCCGAGGCGTACCTTTACCACCCAATGGACCTTGAGCAAACGTCATTGGGGCTATTTTTAACGCGTTTCATTACACATATTTGTGCACCAGTTTTTATTTTACTGGCGGGCACATCCAGTTATTTGGTGGGTAAAAAGCTGCCGGATACAAAATCTCTGAGCTTATGGCTTGTTAAGCGTGGCGTATCGTTGATTTTTTTAGAGTTTACGCTGGTGCATTTCGCGTGGTATTTCGAGGTGAAAACAGACTACCTTTTGTTGGGTATTCTGTGGGCTATAGGGGCTAGCATGCTGATATTGGCGGCCGCTATTTACTTGCCGCGCAAAGTGTTATTCATCGGCAGCCTGCTCATCATTACGGGTCATAATTTGTTGGATGGGTTTGATACGGTGGATATGAACGTCTTTGGTTTTACCTGGTATATCTTGCACCTTACTGATGAGGTCTTTATCGGTGGTTTTGGTCTCTTTAATACTTACCCGCTAATACCAACGGTTGCCATTCTTGCCTTGGGCTACTGTATCGGGCCGATGATGCAATGGCCCCCGCAAGATCGTATTCGTGCACTTGGTATTGCCGGAATCAGCATGTTATTGGCGTTTATCGTGCTGCGTGGCTTTACGGAATATGGCGATTATTGGCCATGGGAAGAATACGATACCTATACCCAAAGCTGGCTTTCTTTCATTGATGTGCACAAGTCGCCAGCCTCTTTATTGTACGTGCTGGTAACGCTCGGTGTAGCGGCATTATTTGTGACTTGGATTGAATTGAAAAAACCGGCGCGCATTGCTCAAATATTGAGTGTGTATGGGCGTGTGCCAATGTTTTACTACATCGTACATATCTTTGTTATTCACGCGATCGCTATGCTGCTGGCGGGCTGGGAGCCCGGCTACTTAATGCGGGATATGATCATCAATGAATGGATGGATGCGGACCCAGCCCTAGAAGGTTTTGGTTATTCACTGCCGGTGGTCTACGGCGTAACCATAGCTGTGGTGGCAGCGCTCTACCCTGTTTGCCAGTGGTATCACACCCTTAAACGTAACCACCCTAATAATGCTGTATTACGGTACATCTAGTTAGCCGGTAGTTAGCTGCGCTAATGGCTTTGTCTTGCGTGGGGTAATGCTTTGTTATCCCATTTCTATTGTGGTTCGTCGTTTCGCTGCCTTCTCTATTTTTGATGCATTCATAATCTGCGGCGACTAATACCGCCGTAATGATGAACTCTGTGACAATTCACTAAAACTATCCGACAAATAAGTAACACAATCCGCACAACACTCGTTTTTTTGAAGACCGTCACTGTTCAGCCGGCCGTTTTACAACACTATCGGTTGAACACAACCTAATATCATTATGACCCCAAGGTCACCCATTTTTGATTACTTGATAATCAGACACTCCAGTTTGTCAAAACATCAGTCCATATCATCAATGTTATCCAGCTCTAATTCGAAATAGAAAGGAACGGTACTATGCACCTAAAACGGTATCAAAAACCTCACGCGGTCGATCTTGGTCGGGCGTTTAAAGTTGGGGGTCTGCTGCTAGGCTCACTGGCACTTTTTGCTTGTGATGGCGGGGTGAAGCCTGGCTCTAGCTCCAGCGAAATAGTAATCAGCTCAAGCATTGCACCCTCAAGCTCTAGCGCAGCAGCTATAAGTTCAGCGAATACTGTTTCGAGTGTGGCGCCGTCTAGCTCCAGTATTGCGGATGTCTCGAGTAGCTCGCAAGCGACCCCTACTGCTAATAGCTTGTTGTCCGATGGTAGCTTTTCACAAGGTTTGGCCCAGTTCGCAACGCCAAACTTGGTGAATGCCACCTTGTCTTGGGATGCGGGTTATTTAGACTTCAACCTAAGTGCGGCCACTACCGAGACCTGGGAAGTAGAGCTGGTTCACCCCGTTAGCGTGCAAACAAACGCTAACTACACGTTGTGTTTTGATGCCAAGACCGATGGTAATGCGCGTGATATTTTGTTTCATATCGATGGCGGCGAAGATTCTAACTGGGCCACAATAAGTGGCGCCAATAGCGAGCTAAGAGCGCTTTCAAGCACCTGGAATCGCTATCAACAAACCATGATGGTCTCTGCGACCGATGCAACGGCCCGCGTGCAGTTCTTATTAGGCACAAGCAGTGTCAATGTTCAGCTTGATAATATTGGGCTTTATCTAGGCACCGAGTGCGGTCAGTCCAACACCACACCACCTAGCTCGCAAGCCGCGTCTTCATCGAGTGTGGCTACCGATGGCAACGCCACTTTAGGGAAAACGCTCTTTGAGAGTGATCCCTCTTTAGGTTGCGACGCTTGCCACAATGCGAGTGACTTTAGCGTGACGGCTGGCAATCGTAATCAGATGATTCAACGAATCTTCCTGGATATGCCACCAACCACTACTCCTCAGGCCGATTGCGACTTGCAATGTGCTACCGATATTGTCGCCTTCCTTGAAGGCCAAAGTGGTGGCCAGCAATCGTCTGCTTCTAATAGCTCCACCGGTTCTGGAGAGTTGGCGCATATAGAAGGTAAAGCCATTTTTGATACGCAGTGCCAGCGTTGCCACGACGGTGAAAGAACAAACGGTGTATTCCAAGACGGCCTGTACGACGAAGCCATGGCGAGCCTAGTCGCCAAAGAAATATACACCGCCGGTGCGCTAAGCAATTACATTGAAGCCAGCATGCCTTTGGGCGGCGCCACTGCCTGTGGCGAAGATTGCGCCGATAAAGTGACCGAGTACATTATTAGCTGGCATGTGCTGCCTATTAACCCGCAGTTTGCCGACGCCACCTTGCCGCGCAACCAGCCAGAGCGCAAAGCCCTAAGCTGCTCGCAACCCGAAAGCTACGGCGAGCGTTTAGTGCGACTGCTTACGCGTGAGGAATATGCCAATACCGTGCGCGACTTGTTTGGTTACACCGATAATGCGTTGGGTAGTTACTTACCGCAAGATGATGCCAAGGGTAAGTTCGTCAACAACAAAGACATTACCTTGCGAACAGATATCGAGTACGACGGTGTTGTGCAATTGGCCGAAACCATTGCCCAGTGGTCACGGGATTCGAACTTCAACTGGCTTAATTGCGGCAACCTCGATGCAACGTGTGCCCAGCGTTTAGTGAATGAGTATGGTGCTTATATCTTCCGTAGGCCGCTGACTAACGCCGAGAAAAATGGCTCCAATGACGTGCCCGGATACTTGGGTATAGCCGGTGGTGAATTCACCGATGGTGATATTGCCGAGGGCATGCAAATAGCGCTGGCAGCGATGCTTTCTTCGCCTCAGTTCTTGTATCGCCACGAAATCGGTCAAGATGCCAACGGTGCTTACACGCTGTCTTCCTACGAAATGGCGACATTCTTGAGCTATACCTTCACGCGCTCTACCCCGCAGCCCGGCAGTAGCCTTTGGTTAGCCGCCGAGAACAATCGCTTAAACTCAGCCGATAGCATTCGCCAGGAAGCCAGCAAATTGTTGGAAACCGATGCCGCGAAAAGCATATTGGGCGAGTTTGTACACGATTGGTTGAGCACCCGTGACGTGCTGGCTACGAAGAAGGATGAGGCGCAATTTGGCAGCTTTGATCAAGTCGCCCAAGACATGGTTACCGAGCTAAGCCTGTTGTTCCAAAACGTGATGCTGGATAACAGTGCTAGTTTTACCGACTTATACGCGCCGGGCAAAACGTACCTTAACAGCCGCTTAGCACAGCATTATGGTCTTAGTGCCCCAGGTGGTAATGGCTTCCAAGAGGCTGCCCCTGCTAATCGCGGTGGCTTGCTATTGAGTGGTGCTTGGCTGGCCAACCGTGGTGATTTTGCCGAGGCCTCGCCGGTTCGCCGTGCTACCTATATTCGCCGCGATATGTTGTGCCAATACATGCCGCCACCACCAGCGGATGTCAGCACCAGCCGCGAAGAGAAAAAAGGCAGTTTGCAGGGCTTCTTGAATGACGAGCGCACGACTAACCGCGAGACCTTCCACCGTTTAACCGAAGGTACACCGTGTGTGGAATGCCATGCCGAGCTGATCAACCCATTGGGCTTTGGCTTAGAGGATTACGATACCGCAGGCCGCTTCCGCACAGTTGATAACGCCGGCAACGCCATTAACGCATCAGGTGCTTTTTTCTCGCCCTTCATGGAGCTGCATTTCTTTGGCGACAGCAGCCGTAGCACAGAGCATTATCCATTTAATGGCGGCCAAGAATTGGCCATGATGCTAGCTAACGGTGAGGCCTCTGGTTTGGCTAAATCTTGTTTAGCGATGCAGTTTTATAACTATGCGACCGGCATTGTCGTGGACTCCATCACCGAGGCCGATAGCCCGCTAACAGAAAGCCTCGAACAGCAAGAGCGTGATGGTTACGGTTGTGATGTGAACGATATGGTGGGCGAAATGAACCAGAGTAGTCCAAGGGCGATGCTAGAAGCCATAGGCACTCTAGACTCAATTCGTTTCCGTAAGGCCTGGAGCCGATAACGGCGCCCCCAAAGAATTGAAGGTGAATTTATGAAAATCAGAGATAAAAATCAGTTTGACAAACAGCGTCGTGATTTACTCAAAACCATCACCGGTGCAGGCATTAGTCGCGGGCTTTTAAACTCGTTTGGTCTTGCCGGCGCGATGATGATCAATCGTTTAGCTGAAGCGCAAACCGGCCCTAAAAAATCCTTTGCCCTGTATGTGGCTGGCGGTGTAATCCCTAGCCTTTATACGCCCAGTAGCAATACGGCCATGAAGCCAATGTCCCAAGGTTATGCCGATGAAGGTGTTGCTGGTGACATTAACTTCCTTGTAGGCGCGGCTACCACCAACCCTGGCCACGGTGCTATGCCGTTCCGTTTTGGTGGCTCGTATTACGGCCAAGCCAGTTTTGATGTGATGATGGCGCGGACAATTGGCGCCAACCATCCTCTCGACGTATTGAACTTGGGTGTTAACCAGTTAGATACCCAAAGCTCGCCCACGCGAGACGACTTGGGCGGCACTATCAACACAATCAACGATCCTCAATCGGCCATGCGGCGCATTACCAGTGCTTTAGGTAGTGGCGGCGGTAATACCGGTGGTGGCGATGGCGGAACAGGCGGCGGCACAAATCCACGACAGTTATTCGTAGACTTGCACCGCGATGCCATTAAAACGCTGAATAGCAAAGTACTGGGCCAGCACGAAAAAGAAAAGCTAGAAGAACACCTTAGCTCTATTGAAACACTCGAAAGCAAGCTCGCCCCGCCGGCTACCGGTGGTGGTGCGCCAGCGCAGGGTGCGGTGCAAACGTGCAGCAATGCTTCTATGCCGGCCGGTAATACAGGTAACTTTACCTCGCATACCGAGCTTCAGCTGGAAATTGCCGCATTAGCGTTGTCTTGCAATGTTACGGCCTCGGTCTCCTTATGTTTAGGTGACGATACCAGTGGCTTTAACATCCCAGGCTTTAACGACAAGCTGCATACCTCGCACCACAACGACACCATAACGTGGGGCCAGTACATTACCACCGCAGGCTACATGTTTGGCCTAGCCGCTAAAACGGTACGCAAACTTAAAGATGCTGGCCTATTAAACGATACTTTAGTGGTGCAAAACTCCGATATGGGCAACGGCAACGCACATAGCGCTGCCGATACTCCCATGTTTATGGCGGGTGCTGGTGTACGTGCTGGGCGAGTCACCTCTGTGGGCGGCGCATCGCAAATGAATATGTTCAATACCGCCGCGAGCATTCTAGGCGCCGACTCTCATCCTGCATTTAAAGGCTGGGGTGGCGGGACTATTTCCGGTGTTGCGAGTTAAGGAGCGGGGCAATAATAGTTTGTCCACTAGTGCTTGATGAATACGCAGTGCATGGAAGCGCTGCGGGTTTTCTTGTTTCAGGTAGAACAGAAAAAAGAACGCTCTAGGCGCGGTGGCAAAAATAAGCCATGAGCGGTTATTGAATGTAAGAGAGCTTGACCACAATAAAACCTATACCTCCACCCATCACTGCTACCCCTAACGCTCCTCTCATCCCATCAAAAACCCTTAAGGGACGAGGCAATAATAGTTTATCCAATTAGGCGAAGAGATCGGCATTCTTATCAAGGCGCTGAAAGGGGCGCATGCCGGGGCATGTAACGCTTTGAGCAACGAAGGTAAGGATGTCGATATCGAGCATTAGTGGATGAAATATTGTTTCCTCGTCCCTAAAGACTGCATTTGCAGCCTTACGTCATATCCGATACACCCAAATGATATCGCCCCCTATCACACCAAATACAATCGACCCTCGGCCTTCCAATAAGGCATCATAACCCCTGAAGCGACGCTAGCAGACACTAAGCTAAAAAATGCGATAGCGAACCTTTGTACCAGTGCGATATTATATTTCTTCGCTAATATCCGTTGGAATAAATAATAGGGCTGATGATCTTTGGCATAGGACTGTGGCTCATATCGGTGAAAGTGGATTTTTAGAGGCGCCCTTAGTCTTACCGGTTTTGTTGGGGGTGCAGTGCAACCAAGACGAGTAATGCCGCCACCTAGCTATTATTCTCTGTCCAACTCAGTATTGCGTAAAATACGGAATAAATTTTTTACAGCAGCGTGTATTTTAGATAACATTATCTCTTGAATGGGCTCAGGGCTGTGCCGCATCAATCGCACACCACTGTTTCCACATCCCTTATACCGCTATAACTCACACTACTCATTGGGGGCTGTTGTGCATCGGTTATCATTTTGTAAGCTACAAATTATCGATCAAAACATCGTTGAGGTAATGTTAGATGAAGGTGTAGAAATTAGCGGTCAAATGGTCGATGAATTTTTTGATGCCATTACCGGTAAAATGAATGAAGAAATCTCAATATTACTGGATAAAGCGACCAACTACTCCTATAAATTTGATGCTCTTATTCAGCTAAGCGAGTTGACAAAAATCCAAAACATTGGCGTAGTAACCTATGGCTCAGTATCGCGCAGTAGTGCAATATTTATGATGGAGCGATTCAACAAAAGTAACAAGAATGTCGAGCTTTTTGAAAATCGGGAAGATGCTTTAGCATGGCTATGTGGTATTACGCAGCAGCAACAATAATGAATAATGGTGCTACTGGCTTATGTTTCTATTTAAAATAATAACCCCAACTAATTAAGTTTAGGGTTATTAATGCTTATTACAATACCAATCAATTACAAGGCTTTGTTGTCACTTGTAACGATGCTTCTGTAGGGATTTAAATGCTTAAGCCTAAAGTTATCCATGTTAATAGTTTCAGACTCAAAAACGCCTAATCCCTCATTGTTGCCATCATAATATTGTGCATATTTTTTACTGTAATCTCTTAGTTTTTTGTTTTTTTCCTCTAGGCTCACTTTGGCGATCAATTTTTTATAGCGTGGTGAGTATCCGGTAGATAGCAGCTTGATAATCCATGCTGAAGCATCTTCCTCTAGAGGAGTTAAAGATTTTTTATAGCTAGAGTCCAGTATGCTTGCAAATATGTCGTGAAGTTCGATATCCACGTTTTTTTGCTTATAAAGTGCACTTGCCAAATTCCTTAACGTTAAAGTATCGCCTTGCGCCAACCCATAAAGAATAATACTTCTGGTCATTGGGTCGGATACATCTTTCTTATTAAAGTAGGGCATCATGTATTCATAGGCCGTTTTGTTTGGCTTGACCTCTTCAACTGTAAATTTATTTTTTCGTCGGCCAATAACAACGGCTCCAGCATCCTTATAAAAGAATGACAGCCTATCTCTATAGAGTGATACGGTGTCGGGATTGCCTAAACGTTCAAATACAATAGCTATGCTATCTTTTTCTTTTAATTTAGAGATTATTTCAAAACCATTATTAATAGGAGGGGTTGATAAAATATTCGAAATGGTTTCTTCCTTATAACGCTCAAGGTCGATGGTTCCTGGGTAGTATTGTGGTTCTTTATCCCCCTTTTTTAAGAAACGTGAAACCGAGCCGCTTTCAAATCCTGGAACTTTAATGATTTCCTTTAGGGTGGTGTCATAACGATGGTTTCCATAAGAATATAATGAGTTTCTTAAGCGAATATTTTGTTCAGAGCGTGCCGCTGTATCTTGAATCATATTTACTGATTTTTCAGCCAGAATATCTACAAAGTCAATCGAAACCAAAGCCGGTTTATAATCCATCATGCTATGCATGCTTTGAGCTGATTTATAGTTAAGCTGAAATAATAACGCTTTTTCATAAGCGTATTCTAAATTTGTCATTTCGGCCTGGCTATTTATACTTGAAAAAAACAGTAATATTGAGCTAAATAATGTTGTGGCTTTCATTCTTGCATCCTATCAATAAATAATTTCTGGGTAATTAAATGGCATATACATTTAATGCAATGGTAAGTGATGACATCCATGAAATTCTGTAAGGGTAGTATTATCCCTCAAAAATCGGACTTTCTTAAACATATTTTTCAAAGGAATATTCACTCTAAAAATACCCGCCTTTTGTATCATGACAAGCAATATTTTTAGGTAAAGATTCAGGCTCGCAGACTATCAATAATTCATACCTAGAACAACAAGCTATACACCCAAGAAGCTTTAAGCGTAGCGGTGTGAGAAAGGTGAGGGGGAGTGAGGGGGCTGATTAGCCAAGTGCGACTGGTTACGGCGGTATGTGCACTGGTAATCCATGCGGCAGAGCGCAATACCTTAAGTCTAGTGGTGATCGTTTCTTGTCCAGAATTTAGAGTGTTTGTGCTTTCCGTAAGTAGCACAAAAAAGGCGGTTAACCTCACAGTTAACCGCCTGCTTAGGGGCGAGGCAATAATAGTTTATCCAATTAGGCGAAGAGATCGGCTTTCTTATCGAGGCGCTTAAAGGGGCGCATGCCGGGGCATGTAACCCTTTAAGCAACGAAGGTAAGGATGTCGATATCAAGTATTAGTGGATGAAATATTGTTTCCTCGTCCCTTACCCATATTATTGTGGGTTTTTAGCTTGGCATTAATTCATTTTTTTAATGCTGACATTATCAACAGAAACACTAACGGCGCGACCAGAAATACTTTGGTTTTTACCCAGGTTAAAGGTGATGCGGGCGTTGGGGTTGGTGGCTTCTGTCATGGTGAATTGAAAGGTGAATATTTGTTCTGCAGGGTTTAGAGCCAAATGTTGTACGGGCGCATATTTTGTGTAATTGCCGCCATTTTGTTCAATAGCCACCTCTAATTGCGCACTGACTAAATGCCCAACGGTAGTGGCCATATAGCTTACTTCGTAGGTTTTACCTTGCTCTAAATTAACGCCTGTGCGGTAGTACTGCACATGCCATGCCTTGGTGCCACCATTGTAAATACTACTGCGTGCATCATTAAATTGCCCGCCAAACGTGGTCGATGAGTTAGTGCCTGAGTGTTGGTAAGTCTGCCAGCCGGTTTGGCCTTGGCTGAAATCACCATTGCCTACCAAGTTAACATTGCAGGTGGTGCAGGGTGCGGTATTTAAAAAGGTCTCTAGGTTTTGTTTGCGCTCGGGTAAAAACACATCGGTTAGGGGGGCTTTTACGGCAAAGCGTTCGGGCGTAATACTATTGATTTCAAACCAGTTTAAATTCCAGCCGCCTTTTTTAACTAAAATGGCTAAGTTTGTTTCGCCTGTAGGGATGAAAACGGTATGCGATACGGTAGTCCAGTTTTGCCAGCCATTGGTGTTGGGTATAGCAACTGTGCCGTATACTTTATTGCCGCCAGGTTGCGCAAGTTGCAGTTCGCCGCCACCGGCCACATTGCTGGCTACACGGTAGGTAATGGTGTAATTGTTGGTGTTGTTGGGCGGGAGCACAGCGTTATAAACCATACTGTCGCCCGCATCTAACCAGCCTACATTTTGACCGCCGCCCGCATCGCTGGTGGTTTCGGTTTGAACGCCCTGCTGAACGTTAAAGGCCTCGGCTTGAATGCGTGTCACTTTGGCTGTGCCAAGAACAGCTAAGCTGTGCATCTCAAGGTCAACCGACGGTGTATATTCAAGGCCAGCACCTAACGCGAGTGAGTTCATATGGCAACCGCCACAACTTAATGCGTTTACGCGGGCTAAAATGTGTGCGGGCAACAGGGGTGAATTCACCACGTTTAACTCTTGCTGAATACGGCTAGCAAACAGCGAGCTACCTTCGTTAAATACGGAATCAATATCGCTAATAGTGAGAAATATACCTGAGCTAGCATCAATAGCGAATTGCTCTAAAATACTGCGGCTCGTTTCGTCGCGCGGGCTGGCCCTACGGTCGCCGGCTTCGGCGGTAGCCGGAATATCCAACGCCAAAGTTGACATGGTATTGGCCAGTAAGCCTTTGTTGGGGGTGCTTAATGCGGCAACTACAGCATCTTGAAAGGCTTGCGCTTTTTGTGGGAATAATGAGTCATCGCGGGCGAAATCTTTAAAGGCGCTGTCTTTAGTGGTGGTTTGCTCAAGGCTTAAAAAGTTGCCATTGCGCAATGTGTTGAATTCAAAAAATACCCAGGTACGAAAGTCATTGATGCGTTGATTAACACGAATTTGCCCCGCGATAGGGTTGGCCACTTCGCCCCTATAGTTGTTGGCATGAATAACCGGCGTGCCTGTGCCATTTAAGCCTTGAAAGTAAAACTGGCGCAGTTTTGCCGCGCGGTCTTGAATGTTGGTATTGCTCGATAGTGCCGCCCAAAATTCGGCAATCGGGCGGCAGCCTTCTATGCCCGCACTGGGGTTAGGGTTGGGGAGCTTGGCTTCAAAAATCAAAAAGTTCTGCTGGGGGGTGCCAGTGATCCCGGTATCCGCAAAGGCGACGCGATATTCACCGCAATCGGCGCCAGTTTTACTGGCTAAGTCAAAGCGGTTAACTACCGATATCGCCTCGTACAGCTCGGGGCTGCCTAGGTTGTTGCCTAAGCATTCTGTGGGTAGGCCGTTGAGGTCGCGAGTGGCCGGAAATTGGCCTGAGCATTGGTTGCGAGTGGCACTCCAGGCGGTAAATAAGTCGGTTGGTGTTTGTGAGAAATCACCTGCCGTGGTGAGTAGCTGTTGTAGTACACCGTTATTACCCGCCAAAGGGAATTGGCTAAGAATCGCCTTATCGGTAATGAATAACGATTTGGTGGGGTCGATAGTGACGGCGTGACTGGCGGTAGCAGCGATACCTGCAGTGAGGCCCAGTAACGCTGGCAGTAATTTAGCCGCACGTGAGGTGTAGGTGGCCAATGGTTTTAACATATCATTCTCCTGATTGAGGTGTGCATAAGGCGCGTTGTTGCGCCTTAATCCTTGCGCCCAAAGTACTGATTACGAAGTGGGCGTGCGCATTCTAGGTAATCTTCCTTGCTGAGCAGGTTCCTAATATCGGTTTAGGCGAAATTGAGAGTAACAAAACCCACATTTGTGTACTTAAGTACGTCTCACTTTAAGTATATTTCCCGTGTTTATTGGGCTGCAGGTGCGATTGGCGATTGCGGACTGTGATGAAGGTGGGACTGAGCCGGTGAAAAGCTTGTGCTCATTTAGAACACACGGTAGAAGATTAAAGCCCGTGAGCTGCTAATGTCGTCGATACATATGTCGGTTTATGAAATAAGCCGCTCTTTGGCCGCCACTATGCGGTACCGGTGAGTGAGTTCAACGACGCTGCACTGAGAATATTTATCCTATTTAAGCTGACCTCACTCTAAAACGCCGTTTGTATCAAGCCAAATAATCTTTGCAGGTAAAGCCTTAGGCCCGGAGTCATGTAAGCGCCGGCTATCAATAACTCACTCCTAGAACAAGAAGTTATCAATACCAAAGGGGCCTTAAGCGTAGCGGTGTGAGAAAGGTGAAGGGGGAATATATCCATACTTTAAAAATGGGTGACCGCATCTACGGCTTGAATCAATTTACAGGGTGCTGCATGTCAGTGACCCGCTAGACCTACCGCAATAATAGCCCTAGGTGATCTTTGCGCTGCATAAGCAACAAGTGATGTCACACAACATGAAAAGGCACGGTCACCTCTATAATATAAACCGAACCATTATCTAAAAAATCCACCTTTGGTGACATTACTTGCAACAACAAAGCGCATATGAAGGGCGCTCGTTTATAGCACTAAGTCAGCGCAAGCGGCTGCGCCCTTAATGTTGTTGACTTCAAAGCGCAATCCCTCGGGGGCAATGCCAAACAAGTTTATGTTGTATCTGTAGGGAGTGCCGCGTAGGCATAGGGGGTTATTGCTCAATGCAACACCTTCGATCATCCGTTTGAAATATAAAGCCGCTATGTGTTTACTCTACGAATGGCAATTCATGGCCATGCTCTTGTAGCACTCTTTTGTAATGTTCTAAACGATAAGTGAGGTTGTTGATTTCGCTATCGAGTATTTCGGAGGCCTCGCTAGCATTGCCATTAATCAGCTCTTCTTGAGCCTCTTTTATATTTTGTAAGAGACTATGCAGAGAATCCCCCTGAATCAACGAACCAGGAAATGCCCTAGCTGGATGCTTTATGACAGCTAGATTTGATGTGTCCGAATAAATTTCAACTTCTTCTGTTTTCATGATCCCTCAGTCGAATCGAATACGACGCCGCTGTAATTTGAGTCAGGATTATAGCTGTGTTAAGCATGCCGAAATCCTAAGCTAATCGAAAAAAAACTATGAAGCAGGTGATGTAGCCTCTTTGCTGTGGTGCATTACTTTAAAGCCGCGAAAAATCAGACCTAAAGAAACAATGGCCAGCCCGACTAGAGAATAGAACTGTGTGTTCGAAAAGTTATCTCTAGCAATCACTATAAGGTATATGTAGCCGATTAATATAAGGGTCAAAAA
The DNA here is from genome assembly GCF_982758155.1 of Marinagarivorans sp. Lineage (NCBI taxonomy): Bacteria > Pseudomonadati > Pseudomonadota > Gammaproteobacteria > Cellvibrionales > Cellvibrionaceae > Marinagarivorans > Marinagarivorans sp. The sequence goes on from NZ_CEXWTU010000065.1 coordinate 13,982, forward strand.
AGCTAAGCTGAGCTTACCGATATTTTTCATCATCACTGAATTTCGATTGAGCATGCTAGATCTCCCATACTGTTTCACGCCCCTCAAGTAGGGCCGTAACGTAGTTGTTGATTTTGTGGTAGCGTAGCGTTAAACCGTAAAATCAACAACGCAGAAAAGGTCCGAGCCTAGCGACTGATTTTCCCTAGCCTTGTTAAAGTTACTTTGGTGTTGAGTAAATAAATGCATAACCTATAAAAGCCAAGACTATAAAGAACAAACTTACCGGCCAGCCAAAGCCATTATAAAATGCGATACATGATAAATAGATACTGGCTAATATGCCTAGGCTTAGTGAGTGACGTACTTTATTTCGTTGACTTGAAGACAATGATGATAAGCTTTTATAGTACCTATACCATGCGCCAAAAATACCAACTAGAGAAAAAATTGTAACTAGTCCTAAGCTAATAAGCCAAAAATCAAATTCTTTAACTCCTGCGAAACCTAAAGCAAACCCATAAAGCGAACCGCATAATGTAGCAATTGTAAGAAGAACACCAAAAATAAAAATTAGCGGTTTTAAAATTCTATTTTCGATTAGCAGTCTAGGCATAAGATTTTAAAATTATAACCCCCATCGCTTCGACACAATGTGCAGCGACGAGGTATTTTTATCGGATTCCCTCAAATCTACCTCGTAACCTACGTACCGTCAAGCTTGCACGCATACCATCTACCCTAATTCTCACCCTTCAAAACCCTACCAATAACAATAAAATGCTCAGAAGTTGGTGTTGGTATGAGTATCTGGTGCCGTCACAAACAAGACGCTGTGTAGAGCTCTAAAAGGACGTATTCACCGCGTGCCCCAGAGGTTCGTGCCGGCACCGCCCCCCCCTAAAGCTAAACACACCCTAGCCCATTCCCCAGTAAAACAAAATTAATCAATATTACCTTCACCATAATTTCTTCCGCCATAAAAAACCCCAGCAAGCTGGGGTTTTAAAATCACATTAACGCACTAAGTGCCCGCCATTACTCTTTTTTATCAGCAAGATGCTGCTGCGCTGCTAGTGCCAAAAACATAAAATTACTCGCGCCGCCACCCATCACATACTCGGTTTGCTGCCAAAAGAAGGGCCATACTTTTAGCTCGGGTAAGTCTGGGCGAATTAATGCGGTGCCAGATATTACGCCGCCAGGAATGTACGACCAATCGGCGCGGTTAACACCGTAAGCTACGGTGGCGGAGTAAGAGCCCACGCCAGAAGCAAACGACATCGTATTTTCGCCGGGGTGTACGCCCAGTACAAAATTTAGAGCGTTAAGGTAAATGTTTGCATCGGCATATTCTGGCCAGCCTTTATGAAAGAAATACTGGCGTACGCCAAATTCTTGAATGCCCCAACCGGCACCCCAAATATTGGGTTTATAAGGTACACCGTAAGGGGTTTCGGCGGCTTGTGCTTCCACGGTTTTTTGATGGGTGGCAATGGCTTTATCTAAGGCTTGCGAAAAATCTTTATTATTAAAATCTCCGCGTACACGGGCTAAGCGCCAACCGGTATTGGCAATATCGCCCAGTACAGATTCTTGCATAGTCGTTATTTGCGTAAGGTATTGTGGTTGTTGTGTTAATAAATAAAGCTCTACCAGGGCATAGGTTTTTGCGCCGGCCGAATCAGCAGCTTTGTGGTTATCTTTATATAATTTTACTGCGGCTTGGGTGGCCAGTTTGGCCAGTTCGGGGTTGTGCTGTTGCATCGCGCGGGCGCCGGCGGCGATTGCACCAATGGCGCCTAATACGCGGTTAGGGTTTTCTTCGGTAAATACCCAGCGGTCGTCAAAGGCTCCACTGGTATCGTTTTTCCTTTCGTTGGCCGCTAGTTTTTCGTTGTAAGGCAGGCCATCGGTTTGCGAGGCGGCATCGCCCAGCATTACATACTGCCGGTTGGTAGGCACAATAATACCGCGATATAAACGCCCTAAGGCTTTATAGCCACCCAACACACTGAGTAAACCGTGCTCTACTTGCTGCAAAGCATCCGAAATACCATCGGGCTGGTGAATTTCAACTAACTTATTTTTCTGATCAATGGTTGTTGTATCGAGTTGGAGATTAAATTCTTCTATCATTGTTGCCAGTAACCAAATAGTTCCAGCTTGTGATTCAACCCGTAAATCGTAATCGCCCGCATCATGCCAACCGCCTTTATTTAAATGTGGTACACGGTCTTTGGGTTTGAATGCTGATAGTGTAGATTCGCCGGCAATGTACCCATCAAAATGGTTGTGGTTTACAGGAGACATTAATGCGTCGTCTTCGTGGCAGAGGTCGTGCCAAACGCGGTACTTTTCGTTTACCCGCATATGGCACATTTGTACGGGTAAAAAATATTCTAGTGTAGGCTGCCAAACGTGGCGGTCGAAAACATCATTGGCAATGCGAAATGGGTGCGTGGTTTGGTCGCGGTATTGCGCCACATAAATACCGGGCTTTTTGATCTTGCTAAAATCTAAGGTCAAGTATTCGTATCGTAAGAACTTGCCCCACGCTTTGGGCTTTGCGCTATAGACTTCTTTTTTACCCGCGCTGGTCATTTCGTAAAGCTTTACTTTGCTAATTTTTTTATCGCGCTTGTCTTGTTCGATAACAATTTTTTTAGCTTGTGCTGGTGTGTAGCCCACTTGCGAGACTTGTACCACCGGTGTGTAGCGCCACTTTGGATCGGCATGGGGGGTAATGGTCCAGCGTATGGCATTTTTGGTAGCGCCGGCTGCGATTTTACTGCGCACAATAAACCAGCCATTATTGTGATTAGTGCGGCCGTCCCACAAGGTAAGTAGGCCGGTGTCACTGGTGATGCTCATGCGCTTAAGGTCGTCTTCTGGGGCAATCAATAATGTTTTGCCAGTACCTAAAGGCTGCGCTAATACTTCACCTTCAACAATGGTGACTGGGCCGTTGGGCTGTGGGGTGAAAATGCCTGTCTGCGTCACACTATTTTCGTCTAACGCATGGCTAAAGGCATACGATTTACCAAAATACTCGCCGGGAAATAGTTCAAAATTAAAACCTACCTTACCCACCCACTCTGCCGGTAGTGGTTTTTCTAAGTCGACGATTACCTCAAAGCTACTGCCCTTTAGGGGTTGTACGTGTACTTGGTACGCCAACTCTAAATCGGGATAAATAATCGGGTTGAAGCCTTTTTTGTCTTTGCTTTCGTCGGGGTAAGCTAAGGTTTGGCTAACGCGTTGCTGCTCTTTATTCACATCGCGTTTTGTGCTTTTGGGTACAGGCGACCATTGACCTGGTGATGCCTCTAAGCGTAAATCACCATTGGCGGCTACGCGCTTGCCGTGTTGAATAACCGTGACACCGGTTTGGTGGCCGTCGGGGTAGATATCGGCAAAGGCTGTAACATCTAAGCCCGGCATAGAAAAATATTCTTGATCATTTAATGTGAGCTGTGTTTTCGAAAACGCGATGAGCGGTAAGGCGGCGAGCGCTAACGTGACCAGTGGCAACTTCATAGAGTGTCCTAAAAGTGGTTCAACATGAGGGAGATATCACCAATTAATGCGTGATGGCTGTACAACGCATTATAGGCATATTGTGGTTGGCACCTATACGGGCGCTAAGAATAAATACAAACATAGACGCCAAATGTTGAATACACAAAAAAGGCAGCCCCTGAATCATTTTTTCTGTGTACAGTTGTGCATTCCGATTATTAAAAAACGTTATTTGGCGGCTAATAAAGACTTTTTATTTTGGCATTAAAGTTTATTTTTTTAGTATAAAAATCATTATTATTTCCTAAATAGTTTACCTATGACTGAACAATGCACATTTATCGCCTTAGATATTGGTACGCATGCAGTACGTGCTTGCGTATTCTCTGTTGATGGGGCTACGCCTGTGTGGGCAATGGGCGAGGTTTTTAGTTGTGACATAAACCTTTATTCCTCGCAGCCCCGGCATATAGAACAAAACCCTGCCGAGTTATTACAGGCGCTGCAAAGCGTATATGGGCAAGCACTGGATTGTGCCGTTAATCAGGGTTTATATACTGAAGCCATTGGCGTGGGTATTGCGGTGCAACGCTCTTCGGTAATGGCGTGGGAGCGTATTAGTGGTAACGCATGCAGCTCTATTTTAAGCTGGCAAGATACGCGTGCATTTCTCACTATTGAACAATTAAGCCCTGCCGAACGTGAAAGCATTATGGACCTAACCGGACTTAGGCCCTCCCCACATTACGGCGCCAGTAAATTGCTGTACTTGCAGCAGCAACTTGCCTTGCAAGCGAATAATAATTCAACGGTTATGGGGCCTTTGGCGGCCTGGCTAATAAAACAATTAACCCATCAACATTATTGTGACCCTATTAATGCGGCGCGCACGTTATTGTTTAATCGCCGGCGCGCGAGCTGGGATAAAAAACTTTGCAATACGTTTGGTGCAATGCATACATTGTTGCCTGTTGTGCAAAAAAGTGCTGCGAATTATGGCGCTATTAAATGGGCGGGTAGCGAACAATTATCTGGCGATAAGAGCGTTAGCGCACAACTTATGGCTGTGCTTGGTGACCAGAACGCGGCTTATCTAGCCATGCGCTATAGTCATCTTCCTGAATCTGTTAACTTTAAAAATCCTCTGGTGATGAACATCGGGTCCGGTGCTTTTGTTTTAGGGCGGTGCACTAAAGAAAACGATAGCCGTGCTTTAGGCTTATTAACGAGCCTGGCTTTTAGCGATGCAGATACTGAAGAGTGGTTAATGGAAGGCACGGTGAATAATGCGGGTACTGCCTTAACCCATTGGCGAGAAAACTTGCCCGAGTCATTAAGTGAGCACTCGCTATTTAATCAGTTGCCGCAATGGTTAGCCGAGGATGTATTAAATGATGAAACACAGGGGTATTTTTATTTAAATGCGGCGGCTGGTATTGGCTCCCCTTTTTGGTTGTCTCGTTTTAAATCCTCGAACCCTGTATTTATGAATAGTGCTGGTGAAGTTGTTACTTTGACGATTGCGCAGCAAGCTGTAGCGGTGATTAATAGCGTCGCATTTTTAGTTGTGGCGAATATTTTACAATTCCAAAAATCTCCAGCAGTGGGTGATTACGATGGCATTCTTGCCACTGGGGGCTTATCACGGCTTAGCGGTTTAATGGCGCAAATTGCTGATTTATGTGGTCTTCCTATTTTCGTTACAAAATGCCATGAGGCAACGTTACAAGGCACCGCAATGCTCGGCAGTCATTTTATGTATAAACCCTGTCTTGATGGCCACATTGTGGCGGCTAAAAAATCTTCGCCAGTATTACTCAAACGCTACGAGCGTTATATTCAACTGATTCAAGCGCAAGCGTTGTAAGGATTAATTATGTTGTACCTTGCTGGCCATCGTGGCCTGCCAGCACACTACCCCGAAAATACGGTGGAGGGCGTTACAGCGGCCCTCAGTGCTGGAGCTGCGGGTGTTGAAATAGACATCCAGTTTTCAAAAGATGGTGAGCCTGTGCTTTTGCACGATATGGCGCTTAAGCGCGTTGCTGGCTTAACGGGCGATGCTAGCGCTTTTGAGTTAATGCTACTCACGAAAATGAGTGCGCATGAGCCCGAGCGTTTTGGCGATGCATTTTTGCCGACTCCGATTGCGCCGCTGAGTGATCTTGTTTCTGTTATGCGCAGTTTTCCCAAGGCTTTACTCTTTGTCGAAATTAAAGAAGAGTCTTTTGATCACCTTAATCGCGAAACGATTGTGGAAAAGGTTGCTCAGTGTTTGGCGGCTATTGCGGATCAGGTGGTTATTATTTCTTATGATTTGGCGGTATTGCGGCAAGTGCGCGATACCGTGGATTGGCCCGTAGGTTGGGTATTGCGGCAATACAGTGAGAGTAGCCAGCAATTGGCGGCGGAGTTTCAGCCCGAATATGTGATTTGTAATTACACAAAATTACCTAAGGCGCCAATGCCTTTGTGGTCGGGTTTGTGGCAGTGGTTTGTTTACGACGTTACTGACGGCGCCGTTGCACATGCATTGAGTGAGCGCGGCATCAGCTGGATTGAATCTTGGGATGTTGAATCCCTTGTGGCTGCACTGCAGGAGCCGGCTTAAAGCTGATGACGATACCTTCACCGCACACCGTCGATACGCAAGCAACATTTCATGTTGTTGTTATCGGTGCGGGTATTCAAGGTGCGGGTGTTGCGCAAGCGTTAGCGGCAGAAGGTTATCGCGTAGCGTTGGTTGAGCAGGCGGCACAACCGGCCACTCAAACATCCAGTAAAAGCTCAAAGTTAATTCATGGGGGTTTACGCTATTTAGAAACGGCGGAATTCTCGTTAGTGCGCGAGTGTTTACGTGAGCGTCGTATTCTAACGCGCGTGGCACCTACCCTCGTTAAACAACAACCCTTCTATATTCCGGTGTATCGCGGGCAAAAGCGCGCGCCTTTTTGGATTCATTTAGGTTTACAACTTTACCGCTGTTTGGGCGGCGGCCCTTGCCAAAAACATCCACTGAGTAAAGCCAAAGCGTTAGGCCTAAAAGAAGAGAACTTACAGGCTTTGTTTGAGTACCAGGATGCGCAAACCGATGATGTGAAGTTGACCTGTGCTGTTGTTAAATCGGCAGAGTCTATTGGCGCCGCGGTGTTTTATCATTTTAATGTGGTGGCTTGCCAGCGTTTGGCGGCGGGCTACGCCGTAAAAGCAGCCGATGGCCGAAGTGTAAAAGCGAATGCAATTGTGAATGCCGCAGGAGCTTATGTGAATCACATTGCGCAATGTGATGGTGGTTGGCCCACCGTTGCGATTGACCTCGTCCAGGGTGCGCATCTTATTTTAGACCTACCTGCGCCGGCTGGCTGTATTTACACCGAATCCCCTGATGATGGCCGCGCGGTATTTTTATTGCCCTGGTATGGCAAGTTGATGGTGGGCACAACCGAACTAAGCCGTGGGAGTAACCCCGATTTAAATGCGGTGACGGAAGCCGAGCGGGGTTATTTATTGCGTGTTGTTGCGCATGCGTTATGCGATATCAATATAGAAGAGGTTGACGTATTAGAGGCGTTCTCTGGCTTGCGAGTTTTACCGACAGAAAGCCAAACATCATTCTCGCCAGCAGCACTCAATAAAAAAGCGCGCGATACTCGTTTGGTGCACCAGCTTACTTCGCAGCATCAATATCTGGCGATTTATGGCGGCAAACTTACCGCTTACCGTGCCATGGCTCAAAAGGTCGTCGCGAAGCTAAAACCTTTTTTACCGCCAGCCGTCGCTAAACATTCCACACAGCAATTACCGCTAACCTGAAAGCCGCCGTTGTTAGCCAAATTGGTTATACTTCCCGTTTTAATGATGGCTGGCCATCAGAAATCGTCATTTATTAGGCTTTATCGCCGGTGGGCCTATCGGGTAAATACGTATTTCTAGTGGTGCCTGATAACGGATGGGATACCGATATGAGCTATGAATACCAACAGCGTGATGTGCCGAAACAACCCGAAAAAGAATTTATTTTGGGTAAGGGCCGTATTAGTGGTTTTTGCTCTGCTTTTTTAGGTGGGCTGAGCCTTTTAGCGGTACTGGCGTATTTATTCCCAGCTTACCTCACCACGGCAGAGTTACGTAACGTATACGACCCGCTCGTTTTACAGCAAGTACTCAAATACGGAATGTGGTTCTCGTTGTTTTTGGGTGGCTTAACATTTGTGCTCAATAGTCATAAGTGGCTGGGTTTTTTTGGTGTTAGCACGACGTTAATAGCGTTTGCGTTGGGCGGCTACACTATTCCACTGGGTGATGTACAAGC
>NZ_CEXWTU010000066.1:0-21496 GCF_982758155.1 Marinagarivorans sp.
CTCAAAGAAAGAGGACTTACACAAGAAGCCGCAACCTTAGAAACACAACAACTATCCAACGATCAAGTAAGCGCTCTGATCAATAACGCCAAAACAGTACTGAGCTTTTAACTAATGACTCTACACATATTAAGCCAGCCACCCTCGCACAGCGCCCACAAAAGCTGCCTTGAGCACCTCACAGCAGAAGACACTCTAATATTAATCAATGACGGTGTTTACGCCCTTCAAACACCGCTTTTCAGCTCGGCCTGTAAAAGCCAGCACGTCTTTGCCCTAGAAGCCGATACGCTCGCGCGCGGCATTAAAACAAACACAGAACAACTCATAAACTACGATACATTTGTCGAGCTAAGCTGCCAGCACAATCCAATACAAAGCTGGTATTAAGCAATGGATCACGAACAACTACCGGCTTTAGATAAAGAAGGTTTTTTAGTCAACCTTGCCGATTGGAATGAATCGATTGCCAACACCCTAGCCGAAAATGAAGGGGTTCAGCTGACCGATGCTCACTGGGAGGTTATTTATTGCCTTCAAGAATTTTTCCGAGCGTTCGAACTAGCCCCAGCTATGAGGCCACTCATAAAATATATTGGCAGTCAGTTAGGCAAAGACAAAGCTAGCAGCCTTTACCTTCTAAAACTATTCCCCGGCAGCCCAGCCAAAATTGCCGCTAAAATTGCCGGCCTACCCAAGCCAGAAAACTGCTTATAGCGCGCCAACCTACTCACCATTCAGCGTTAAAACCAAACGCCTAGCGCCGCCATAATTCCTGTGTTCACACAGATAAATACCCTGCCATGTACCCACATTCAAACGACCATTTTTGATTGGCAGCGAAACACTCGCCCCCAAGATACTAGCCTTTAAATGCGCAGGCATATCATCACTACCTTCATCATCATGGAGGTAATAAGGCTCGTTTTCCGGCACTGCACGATTAAAAAAGCTTTCAAAATCCTGCCTAACCGTAGGGTCCGCATTCTCATTAACCGTTAAAGAAGCAGACGTATGCTGAATATGGACATGCAATAAACCCACACTTAAACCAGCTAGCTCAGGAATAGCCTCAAGCACCTCACGGGTTACCAAATGAAACCCCCGCTCACGCGCACGAAGCTGAATATCTCTTTGCAACCACATAAACTCCCCCTACAACTAAACTAAGATTTTTTCACATAACAACTCAAAATAACAATCCGCTGCCCTTCAACACGCCCCTCAATATGCTCGGGATTACTCGTCAATGATATTCCCCGCACAGCCGTACCACGCTTTGCAACCAAACTAGAACCTTTAACCGGCAAGTCTTTGATAATGACGATATTGTCACCCGCCGATAAACGAACACCATTACTATCGCGACAATCAACGGCATCTTCATCCACAGCCACAATGCCCGCCTCAGCCCACGCTTTAAGATCGTCATCCAAATACAACATATCCACTAAATCGTGCGCCCAGCTCTCGCCTTCTAAGCGCCCCAATAGTCGCCAAGCCATCACCTGCACCGCCGGCGTCGGACTCCACATGGTATCGCTCAAGCAGCGCCAATGATTAGGCGTCAACACATTACCCTCGGGCAATTGCTCTCGGCATTTTTCACAGGCCAAAATAGCGCTATCACTCCGCCCCTCAGAATGAGGAAGCTCATAAGCCTGAAAATTATCAGTGCTGCCACACAATTCACATTTATGATCAGCACGGGCTAGTAAATTACTATCGACACTCATTATTTTTTACTCATTAATAACCATAAAAAATCCCCGCAGCAAAGGCGGGGATATTCATAAGGGACGAGGAAACAATATTTCACCCACTAATGCTTGATATCGACATCCTTACCTTCGTTGCTCAAAGCGTTACATGCCCCGGCATGCGCCCCTTTCAGCGCCTTGATAAGAATGCCGATCTCTTCGCCTAATTGGATAAACTATTATTGCCTCGCCCCTAAAAACTAAAACTAGCCGGTCAGAGAACTACAAGCTGGCGAGGGCTGCATTAAAAGTTGCACTTGGGCGCATAGCCTTATCCACCGCAACGGCATCAGGGCGATAATAGCCACCCAAGTTTTGCTCGCTACCTTGGGCCGCAACTAATTCCGCAACAATGTCACTCTCCTTGGAAAGTAGCAATTTCGCCAGCGGCTCAAATTTAGCCTTTAACGCAGCATCATCAGTCTGTGCCGCCAGGGCCTCAGCCCAATACATCGCCAGATAAAAATGACTGCCGCGATTATCAATAGACCCCAGCTTACGCGCAGGTGATTTGTTGTTATCGAGGAATTTGGCCGTTGCCACATCCAACGCTTGCGCAATAATTTTTGCCTGTACATTACCGGTAGTTTGGCTAAAGTGCTCCAACGAAGGTGATAAGGCTAAAAATTCACCAAGTGAATCCCAACGAAGATAACCTTCCTTTTCAAATTGCTGTACATGCTTGGGGGCCGAGCCGCCAGCACCAGTTTCAAATAGACCGCCGCCATTCATCAAAGGAACAATCGAAAGCATTTTTGCAGAAGTACCCAGCTCCAGAATTGGAAATAAGTCAGTCAAGTAATCACGTAAAACATTACCTGTCACCGAAATTGTTTCCAAGCCCTGCTTCACGCGAGCCAAGCTATAAAGCGTTGCCTCGACAGGCTCAAGGGTCAACATCTCTAAACCGCTGGTATCGTGCTCAGGTAAATAAGCCTGAATCTTTTTGATTAATTGCGCATCGTGGGAACGATTTTTATCCAGCCAAAAAACCGCAGGTGAACCCGTTGCACGGGCGCGATTAACGGCCAGTTTAACCCAATCTTTAATGGGGGCATCTTTGGTTTGGCACATACGGAAGATATCACCCGCCTCTACCGATTGCTCCAGCAAAACTTCGCCGCTTTCATTAACAGCCCGAATAGCTCCTACACCAGGCGCTTCAAACGTTTTATCGTGCGACCCGTACTCTTCAGCTTTTTGGGCCATCAAACCCACATTGGGTACAGTACCCATTGTTGTTGGATCAAAAGCGCCGTGCTCTTTACAGAAATCAAATACAGCTTGATAAACACCGGCATAGCAACGATCTGGAATTACGCATTTTGTATCTTTCTGCTGACCATCTGCGCCCCACATCTGACCAGACGAACGCAACATTGCCGGCATAGAAGCATCAATAATGACGTCGCTTGGTATGTGCAAGTTGGTAATACCCTTGTCGGAATCAACCATCGCCTGCTCTGGCTGAACAGCATATACAGCCGTAATGTCCGCTTCAATTTCAGCGCGCTGCGCCTCAGGTAAACTTTGAATTTTGGCATAAACGTCGCCAATACCATTATTTAGCGAGACACCAAGATCAGCCAATGTTTGACCATGCTTTTCAAAAACTGACTTGTAGTAAACCGCAACAGCGTGACCAAAAATAATGGGGTCCGAAACTTTCATCATCGTCGCTTTAAGGTGTAACGAAAAAAGTACGCCCTCAGCTTTAGCCGCAACAACTTGCTCTTCTAAAAAAGCCACCAGCGCTTTTTTACTCATTACGCTAGCGTCCAGCACTTCCCCCGCAAGCAAAGGCGCGAAACCTCTTAACTCGGACACAGCACCATCAGCAGTCACAAATTCAATTTTGAATTTAGATGCATCCTCTAACGTAATTGACTTCTCACTTGCGTAAAAATCACCACCCGTCATAGACGACACATGAGATCGACATTTAGCATCCCACACACCCATTGAGTGCGGATTTTTACGCGCGTAGGCTTTAACCGGTACTGGCGCTCGACGATCGGAATTACCTTCACGCAAAACAGGGTTTACCGCGCTGCCTTTAATTTTATCATAACGCGATTGCACGGATTTATCTTCGTCCGACTTTAGCTCTTCCGGGTAATTCGGCAATGCGTAACCCTTGCCTTGCAACTCCTTAATCGCTGCCTTTAATTGCGGGACAGATGCTGACACATTGGGTAACTTAATAATATTCGCTTCAGGTGTTTTAGCGAGTTCGCCCAGCTCAGCTAAGGCGTCGGGCTGGCGCTGTTCCTCACTCAAGTACTCAGGGAATACTGCCAATATTCGACCAGCAAGGGAGATATCTTTTAACTCCACCTTCACTCCTGCCGCCCCCGTAAACGCCTTTACGATAGGTAAAAACGAATAGGTTGCGAGCGCTGGAGCTTCATCAGTTTCGGTATATATGATTTTGTAATCTGACATCGAGGTAACCTGCCTTGAGAAAAATGTCGTCGAAATAAAGGAGGATGTAAAGCGCTACAGCAGCACCAAGAACAACCCTCCCCTCGTAATAATCGGCGGCAATTATAGCAGCATGCCCTTGTCGATAACAGGTGATAGAATAAGAGCCATTCAAGAGCACTTTTTACCGATCTTACAAGACGTTGAGTACTTTTAGTGCACTTTAGACTCTCCAGCATTGTGTAATCATCGGTGAATATACCCAGAAGAACATGCACCCCTCGCGGCGAGAAAAGTATGCAACACCCTCAGCTCACCCTAAATTGTGATCTCGGCGAAGGCCTAGACGCCATTGATGCCAAAATAATGCCCCACATTGACTTCGCCAATATTGCCTGCGGTGGACATGCTGGTGACATCACATCAATGACACAGGCACTCTTACTGGCCAATCACCACGACGTAAAAGTAGGCGCGCACCCCTCATACCCAGACCGCGAAAACTTTGGTCGAAAACGACTCAGCTTATCTAGCGATGCCCTCCGCAACAGCCTGCAAGAGCAAATAACACATTTATCCAGCATCGCCGCTCGGTTCAACATCCCACTGCATTACATCAAGCCACACGGCGCGCTCTATAACGACTGCATAAAGCCCGACATTTTAGAAACACTCATATCACTCAGCCTGAAAACTCAGCTTCCACTGATGCTATTAGCAGGGAATACGCTGATAAGTGATGCCTGTAAACAAGCGGGGGTTACTTTTATAAGAGAAGCTTTTGCCGATAGGCAATACAGCGATGAAGGCTTGCTGGTCGCTCGCACGCAACCCAACGCACTCTTATCAAGCGGCGATAGTTTGAGACAAGTACAGCAATTGAAATTCGGGAAGGTAACAACAAGTGGCGGACTCACCCGCCCTCTTGAATGCGACTCTCTGTGTATTCACAGTGATACCGCCGGAGCCGTAGAGACAGCCAAACAGATTAGATTGGCACTACGAAACGGTGCCTAATCACCAAGCTGCCACCCGTTAGTAACCGGGTAACGCCGATCGCGACCAAAACCACGCTGACTAATACGCGGGCCTATCGCCGCTTGGCGGCGTTTATATTCATTAACATCCACCAAACGAACCACTCGCTTAACATCCGCCTCAGAAAAACCCTCAGCAATAATAGCTTCTGCGCTTTGATCATGCTCAACATACAAACGCAGTATTTCATCAAGAATATCGTAAGCAGGCAAGGAATCTGAATCGATTTGATCGGGCGCCAATTCAGCCGAAGGTGGGCGCGTAATGACGCGCTCTGGAATAACCGGCGCAATAGTGTTGCGATAACAGGACAACGCAAAAACTAATGTTTTAGGGACATCCTTTAAAACATCAAAGCCCCCTGCCATATCACCGTACAAGGTGGCATAGCCCACGGCCATTTCACTTTTATTACCCGTCGTTAGAACCAGTGCGCCTTTTTTATTCGAGATAGCCATCAACAAAACCCCACGACTTCGGGCCTGTAAGTTTTCTTCCGTTGTATCCGCCGCCAGCCCCTCAAACTCGCCCGCTAAAGCGGCATTAAAGGCATTGAATATTGCCTCAATCCCGATCGAGCGATAAGTCACTCCCATTCTTTGCGCCTGCTCAGCCGCATCGTTTTGGCTCATTTCGGAGGTGTACTTGAACGGCATCATCACCGCCTCCACTCGGTCGGCCCCTAACGCATCAACAGCTATAGCTAAGGTTAATGCAGAATCAATGCCACCAGAAAGCCCGAGCACCACCCCCTTAAATCCATTTTTATTCACGTAATCACGCACTCCCGTCACCAGTGCTTGATAAACACTCGGCAAGTGGCTCGGATTATCGGCAAGCTCAGCTTTTTCAAAAATTAACGGCCTGCCCGCTTCAGTAACCACTGCCGTGAGCGACTCTTTAAACAACGGAGCACGGAGAACCAATTCACCATCAGCATTAACCACCATCGAACCGCCATCAAACACCAATTCATCCTGCCCGCCGACTTGGTTCACATACACAATTGGCATTCCAGCTTCCTGCGCACGCAGTTTGAGCACCGCTTCACGCTCGCTTTGCTTATTGGTATGAAACGGCGACGCATTTAAACTGATCAATAAATCTGCACCAGCCGCTTTAGCCTGCGCAGCTGGCTCGGCATGCCAAACATCTTCACAGATAGAGAGCGCCACACGCACGCCATTGATATCCGCACACACCATTTTGTCACCTTCAACAAAATAACGCTTTTCATCAAACACTTGGTAATTCGGCAAATGCTGTTTGGCATACTCAGCAATAATTTCACCCTGAAAGATTACACCGGCCATATTAACCAAGCCTTGCGCGGTATGCTTTGGATAACCTACGATCAAAGCAATCTCGTGACTATTTTCACAAAGAACCTCCAAGGCTCGCTCAATACGCAACGTTAAGCTTGGGCGCATGAGTAGGTCTTCCGGTGGATACCCCGTTAAAGATAGCTCAGGAAACACTATGATATTGGCACTTAAGTCTATCCTCGCTCGTTCAGCAACCTGCAATATCAAACGCGTATTGCCGGGAATATCACCGACTAAGGGGTTTATCTGCGCTAAAGCGGTAACAAGCGTTGACATCTATACTTAAACCTCGAGTATGTTCTGGGCTTTTGCCCTATAACTATTAAATGTTAATCTCCAGATTTTGCTGGCGCAGTCAGAGGCGGGCAAAACGAGATCCATAATCAGAATCGGCGCTATTTTGGTTGAATTACTCATACAACGCAAAGTGAAATAGGATGCGAACTTACACCCACACTTTTAGCATATCAACAATTGCCGAAGGCTTAACGATTAAAGGCCTGCCACAAGGCACCAGTAGCCACCCTAATTAGCGAACAATAAGGACATACCGTGCTCGAAACTCAGCATCCCCCTCACAACACTCGCCTTTTGGGAGCCTACCAAGTCATCAGGGTTCTCATCGGTCTGTTGCTGCTCGCACTTCAAATCACCAGCGATACCCACTCTGTACTGGGATCACAAGAGCAAGACACCTACATTTGGGCGAGCGCGCTCTATATCGGCGTTTGCGTTCTCACCCTGGTTGTTTGGCCGCCAACCCGTCTCCGCTACTCCCACCATCGCCTTGTCGGCTCTCTTTTATTCGACATCTCAATCATGTTGATATTACTGCACGCCAGCGGTGGTGTATCCAGCGGGCTGGGCTACCTTATTATCGTTTATGTTGCCATTGCAGCCATTTTTATTCGAGGTCGCCTCGCCATTGCTTTTGCTGCGCTCGCAAGTGTTGTCATTATTGGCGATGCCATTTTTTCCATGTTGTCAGGCGGCCAAAAAGAAAAAGAACTATTTGCTTCTGGCGTGCTCGGCGCCGTTCTATTCTTAACCGCCATCAGCTTTCAATTACTGACAGAAAAAATACGCACCAGTGATTTAGCCGCAGCCACCCACAGCGCCTATGCCGAACACTTACAAAAGCTCGCGCAGGCCATTATCACCCGTATGCGCACTGGTATTATCGTGGTCGATGACAACGGTAAAATTGAACTCATCAATGACTCGGCCTTACAGTTAATGGATTTACCGCAATCGCGAAGTTACCGCCAGAGTCAGCTTGAAGAGATTTCCTCACTAAAAGGCATTGTTGATGATTGGCGAGCCAACCCCATTAGCCAACCCGCAAAAATTCACACATTATCGAGCGGCAATGAAGTGCGCATCAGCCCCGCCCTTTTAACACTCGGCCGCAATCAACGCACCGTACTTTACATCGAAGACAATCGCGCTCTCGCACAACAGGCACAACACCTTAAGCTCGCATCACTTGGCCGCCTTACCGCGAGTATTGCTCACGAAATCAGGAATCCACTGGGCGCGATCAGTCACGCTTCGCAGCTGCTACAAGAATCTGAACAAGTCACCAACGATGACAAGCGCCTGGTCGCGATAATTCTTCAACACTGCTCTCGCGTAAATCAAATTATTGAAAATACGCTATCAATTTCACGCCGCCAAGAAGTACAAACAACCATCGTCGACCTAACCCAATGGCTACCCACATTCGTCGAAACCTATCAGCAAGGAAATAGCGCACGCATTAAGCTTTCTGTGGCGCAGGATACATTACTGGTTCGCGTCGATGCATCTCATCTCTCGCAGGTACTCACAAACCTATGCGACAATGGCGCGCGATATAACGCCAAGATCAGCGGCGAGCAAGAAGTCGAACTTCACGCCGCACGCAACGATAATAGTGACACGTCATTTATTGAAGTTATTGATCACGGCCCCGGGGTCGCACAAAGTGACTTAGAAAACATTTTCGACCCCTTTTACACTACCGATACAGAAGGTACGGGGCTTGGCCTCTATATCTGTAAAGAGCTGTGCCAAATCAATCAGGCCAACCTCTTTCTCAAAGCCTCCGACAGCGGCAGTACTTGTTTTCGTATTGATTTTTCACATCATCAACGTATGAATTAACCTGAGTCATTGAATACCCATCATGAGCAAACTCTACACAGCATTAATTATTGACGACGAACCCGACATCTGTGAACTGCTCGATATGACACTGACCCGCATGGGTATTCAGTGCACGACAGCCAATACCGTGCTCAACGCCAAAACATTGCTAGAGCGAAAAGCCTTTAATATCTGCCTGACCGATATGCGTCTACCGGATGGCAACGGCATTGATATTGTCCGCTTTATTCAAACACACACGCCCCAGCTACCCGTGGCCGTTATTACCGCACACGGGAACATGGATACTGCTGTTGAATCACTAAAAGCCGGCGCCTTTGATTTTTTATCGAAACCCATTGACTTATCCAATCTACGCACACTCGTGCAGAATGCTTTAGCATCTAACCAATTACCCGATGTGACCCCAAGAGCCCAATCACGGCTACTCGGAGAATCTCCAGCGATAAAAATTCTTGAACGCAGTATTGTGAAATTGGCTCGCTCGCAGGCACCCGTGTACATAACGGGCGAATCTGGCAGCGGTAAAGAGTTAGTTGCCCGCTCCATGCACGAGCGCGGCCCAAGAGCCAACAATCCTTTTCTCGCCGTAAACTGCGGCGCAATTCCGCGCGAACTGATGGAAAGTGAATTCTTCGGGCACAAAAAAGGCTCCTTTACTGGCGCTCACCAAGATAAAGAAGGACTGTTTCGCGCCGCCGAAGGCGGAACCTTGTTTTTAGATGAAGTCGCCGACCTCCCTCTGGACATGCAAGTTAAATTACTGCGCGCTATCCAAGAAAAAGCTGTACGCGCAATAGGTGGCTCGGCGGAAGAGCCCTTTAATGTTCGAATACTGTCCGCCACACACCGCAACTTAGAAGCCGAAGTAGCCGAGGGCAATTTCCGACAAGATCTATTTTATCGTCTCAATGTCATTCAACTTAGCGTGCCGCCACTTCGCGACCGCAAAAACGATGTCGTGCTCCTCACCCACCACCTCCTTAAGAAATTGTCTGATGATATGCAATTGGCAACCCCTAAAATATCGCCAGCGGCACTTAACGAACTAGAGCGCTACAGTTTTCCTGGCAATGTGCGGGAGTTAGAAAATATTTTAGAGCGAGCTTTTACGCTCTGTGAAACCGACACAATAGAAAGCCATGACCTACAACTTAATCACAAAGCGATCCTAACCGAAAACCTACCGGCCTCAAACGCGTTGGTCGTCAGCCATTACGAGCGCGCATTAGAGTTCCCTAACATGGACGATTACCTTGCCGATATTGAAAAAGATATTATTCTCGGCTCATTAGAAAAAGTGCGCTGGAATAAAACAATGGCCGCAAAAGAACTTGGCGTAACCTTTAGATCATTGCGCTACAGAATGCAAAAATTAGGGTTAGAGGAAGATTAGGGCCGAGGAAAAAATACTTTACCCAATAAACTTGCCTACTGCTTCCTCAACTGCGTTGCCCAAAGCGTTACATGCCTCGGTAACTACTCCACGACATTATGCTCCTGCAATGTCTAATAAGGGGCTCCTGCCCCGATGCGTTACCCTAATGACCTATGTCCTATAGGCCCCGGCATGCGCTCCTTCGGGCGCCTTGTTGAGAAAACAGGCGCCCTAGTCTAATTGGACAAACTATTATTGCCCCGCGCATTAAACGACCCGCCAAGGCTACATCCAACATGTAGCCTTTCACAAAAAGGCAAGGTGTCGCTTGCCTACTAAAGCATGGAAAGCATCAACAAACTAAAGAAGCATGCCCACGCTAATTACAACCACTGCCGTTTTGCCAGTTTTGTACGGAAGTGAATCGAATAGTATTATTACCCCCATCGGCTGATTTTACATAAACGTAAGCGTAGCCAGCCGAATCACCTACCGGGAAATTGTTATGCTGCACATTATTTCCGCTTAATGATTTTTCTGTATTTTCACAACCTTCAACATTTTGATTATTACTCCCCATCCATCTCAGGATATTCGTACCCGCGCTTTTATTCGAAAAACTAACTAACGCACCGTATTTATAACCACTACTCACAATACGAAAACAAGCCTCCTCACTGGTAACGGTATAATCAGTATTCGTTGATATATCGATACAGCCAGTATCAGCAGGGGCACTCGAACTCGCCGAGCTTGATGGCGTTGTACTAGAACTACTCGATGATGCAACCACAATACAACTAGCTGTCGCACTGTTGTCGCTCGTGGCATTCAACCACTCAAAACGAGCAGCCGATGTGGTGTTACCACCCTTATCGCCTTGCACAACACTTGAACCACTAGTAGATAACTTCATATCCCAAGAGCGACTGTCCATATAAACACAACCATTACCCGCATTAGTATCGCTCCACTGAACCGCCCAACCTGTATTTGTAGACACATCAATAACAGCATTGTCTACATTACCAGCAGGCTTAAAATACTTCCCAGTTGCTTTATTTTCAATGTAATAAAAACCGCTATCAGTAGCCACTTTTCTCCACTGCACACTATCATCAGTTATTGAAAATTCGGCTTGCGCAATAACACTGCCATTCGCAGCCAACTTTTTCCCTGTTGCTAAGTTAGCAATAAAGAACCACTCACTTCCTGCAGCGGCACTACTCGTCGCACCAGAACCCGCAAGCGAAGTAACACGAACAGTAAGTTCCGGTGACAAGGTCGCAACGCGGCCAGCATTGTAAACAGCGCGAGCATAAACACGGTGCAAACCCAGGCTTGCGGGGGAATAAGTGGCTTGATAAGGAGCGCTATTCAGCGTTGCAATGACCATATCATTCACTACAAATTGAACCTCACTGATACCACTTAATGATGTAGTAATGCCCAACGAAATATCACCGTCTATACTCTGCCCATGGCTGACTGTATTAATATTGATTGGATTAGCCACCGCTGTCGCGGCTGGCTCCTCGCTATCGATTTGTTTTAGAAATTCTATCAGCGCAGCACGGTCGCTATCATTAAGTAAACCGGTATCCGTCGAACCCGCATTTAAGTGTTTTTCATTCATTAAAACATCAGACAATGAATTCGCTGAACCATCATGTAAGTAAGGCTCCGTGCTCCAAATACCGCGGAGCGTTGGAGTATCGATTCCATTGAGCATACCACCCAAACGCAAACCCGAGTTTTCACTGATGGTACCTACATCATGCCGATTACCTTGCGGACTATCGGTATAGGCATCACCGCCATGACATTTGGCACAACCTTTAGCTTCAAAAATAGCCTTGCCTGCTGGCCCTGCACCGCGTAGCGCACCATTCCACTTCCGGTGCGGACTAAAGGTAAATGTATTTAAAGAGGTTACGTATGCATTCAAATTATCCAAGTCATCAGACAGGCCGGCCTTAGGTTCACCTAAGGTCGTATCTGTTGCATTAAAATCAGCTTGCGCCATTAACCCGCCACCTAAAAAAGCAAACCGAATATCGTGTTCAAAATCTTGTATTTCATCGAAGTTAGCTGACCAATGTACGCGGCCATGCCCTATACCTGCACGCCCCTCCAAGGTTGTAGTATTGCGTAAGCCTTCACCTCGATCGGTAAAATCTCTTGTGCGCCCATCATGACCACCATCGTTATGACAAGCAGCACAACTTAAATAACCATCTAATGACAAACGAGGGTCCGCCGACGAATAGAATATTCGTTTGCCCTCTAAAACCTCACCATTTAAACGCTCATTAGAAACAACGGGAGTATTACTTAGCTCTGCCAACGCAGACACCGTACCCGCCGTACCTGTAAATAGATTAAGGCGACTAACCGTCCGCGACAAAAAGTTATGCGTAAATACCTGGCCACTACTCGCAACGGCAATACCTTTCGGCGCAGCGCCTATTTCAATTTGATCTAGCCCTTGCATATTACTCACATTATAAGCCGATAAGCGATTATTGCCTTGATGTGTAATGTAAACAATATCGCCGCCCTGACTAAAGGTAATAGCACTAGCGATTTCTGCATTATCTATATCAAATTTAGAATTAGGGACTTCGGCATTTGCAGAAATATCAACTTTAGCAATAATAGAGCGCACTGTATTTTGGAAGTTACCAAAATTACCATCCACGGCCAAACCGCGGAAAGTATTATCTTTCTTACCCACAACCCAGGCAACATCCGATCCAGGCATAATAGTAATGCCCATTAGGTAGTTCATTACTCCCCGTGAACTTGTATTGGTGTCTAACGATGTTGTATCGGCTGCAATTTTTATTTTCGACGAAGCCGTGAAATCATTTAAATTAACTTTATAAATATGCGCTTCATTCTTAGGAGAAATAAAGCGTGTTACTAATAGCGTTTCACCATCCCCCGTCATCGCCATAGCATGAGGGAATGGACCTACATACAATGTATTCAGTTTTTTACGTGTCGCACGATCAAATCGTACAATATTGCCCGCACCTTCATTGCTCACATAAACATATTTTTGATCGGGTGAGATTAAAATACCAAAGGGTTTTGCTCCAGGACTCATTCCGCCCAATGTCGCCATTAGATTCCCGTTAGTATTTAACACACTTAACGTGGCATCGTCGTAGTTGGTTACCCATATTTCACCATTCGCCGCAACCGCAATTCCGCGAGGATCTTTACCTACGGCGCGTTCGAATATCTTTGCACCAGAGCTAGCATCGACAGCCGTGATGGTATTGTTATCCGGATTTACATTTAACAGCCGATTTCTCGGTTCATCATAAACAATAGACGAGGAATTAAGGTGCTGCGCTAAGTTGTTTTCTTCAACAACAACTTGTATCACTTGCGTATCAGTATTGCCAAGGTTATCGCTTACCTCAACATTAACAAAATATAAACCGGCTTGTGTGTAAGTATGATTATAGGTAGACGCGTTGCCATTAATACCACCACCGTCGCCCCAATCAATATCGTAAGTTAAGCCATCACCCTGTGGGTCTGCAGCCGATACGTTAATACTCGTGGCCTGGCCAACATAAGCGACACTACTACTTAAAGTAATATCATTAATAACCGGGGATTGGTTCCCGCCCTCACCACCATCATCCGTCGAAAAAATAAACGCATAATTACTTTCAAGCCCATTACCAGCAACATCTTTCACACCATTAGCGCGCATAAAGAATTTGTAGGTTGTACCCGCATCTAACGGCGACTTAGGTGTTACGTTGATAGTGCCATTACTCCACCAGCTCACATGAACAGGAATAGGCGTACCGTCAGTTTTACGAATCTGAAAATTACTATCATTAATAGTATTAATATCTAAAGTTTCATGAATCAGTACGCCGATACGCGAGTTAACATGCAAACCGGTAGCACCCGGGCGCGGCCAAGTAAAACCCACTTCAGGGGCGCGTGTATCAGCCAAGCCTTCATTACAAAAAACTTTAGAAGTACCGGTGCGATACTGCCCCGAGCCAACCAAAAGATTACCCAAAGGCAATAGGAATTCACCATAAGCACTAGGGAATGAAGCGACCTCCTTAAAAGTACGCATGTCGACCTTAGCCTCACCCACGTACATATGATCATCCTTAAAATTGGGGTATCGCATGCTAGGGCCAGAATAATCTGACGATGAAACGTGTACGAGGTTTGTCGGGTCTGAATAATCGATAATATCAACTGAACGCTGAAATCCTGTATCACTATTCATGGCATTCACGATATAGTTTTCGAACATAGGCATAGTGTCGTAAGCACGCCCTAGCTCTAACTGCCCACCAAATGCCGTACTACGTTGCCGAATTTTATCGAGTAACCTCGGGTTTGCAGGGTCACTAATATCGTATACGCCTACGCCATACCCTGTTAAATTATCACCTCGAACAATCAACAGATTGCCCACCATATTAACGCGCCCCTGAAAACCCAGGTCGTCAATTACATTAATACTGCCGATTTCTGGATTACCCGGTTTACTCATATCATGAATCGTTAACACGGGCTTATTATCGAATTCATAAGCTGTGGGTACGTTACCAAAACCTATTGGGTAAAACGTGACAATCTCAGAGTGATGACCGTTAGATCCATCCCCCACCATAAAGGCATCACTGGTACCATCAACGATAGAAGCCGATGTGAAATTGGGAACATCGTCTAAGCGTGTTTGATTCAAGCCAGCCCAATTAAAGCCAATAATATTTCCCACGCCCATAAAATGGTGATGCCCTGCATTACCAATATTCTTATCGCCACCAACCTGCACTGGACTGTATGGATTCGTCATATCAAAGCTTCGCATAACACCGCTCGCATGATCATGGCTAATTAGGTAGCCGTTATGATACAGCTGCACCATTACGCGATTATTATTGTTTGGCAAAGTGCTGATCAAGTCTCCTTCGGTACATGAAAACGCACTGAAATCTAACTCTGCTTGCACAGCCACAGGGATAACACCCAAGACCAAAGCTAACTTAGAAATACAGCGTGTAAAACCGGATAGTCGCTTATTGATCACAAAAAAACCTCGCACAACGATTAGATAATATTTCCATTTTAAGTACACTTCAACACTTGAGATAAGTTATTAAAAATAACAGCACTGTAAAAAATGGAATTAGAAAAAATCAAGAATCGCAGAGTACAAAGTTGTGAAGACAAACGCAAAATAGTTAACAAGTAGGGGGTATAACTTAAACATATAGCCTGACAGAATTTTTAATATTTCAGGCATATACATTTATACTTCGATGCTTAAATTTTTAATACAATTAGAATCAAAACAACTAAAGCCAACTTAATAGGAATGAATAACGTTCCATTCATGCAATTAAGTAATGACTTATATTAAAACCCTTGGCACCCAAAGATTAATAGTTATTAAAGAGATATATCGACGCCAAGAAATTGGCTTTTTTAATAGCCGAGTAGAAGAATTTACGGACCAAAGCTACGCAAATAATCTAAAAATATTTTTTGGCAGCAGAGTCATCGCCCAAAAGAATTAACAGACGCCAAGCAAGCTGAGTATCACGATAAAAAAGAGCGCCGCCAAGCTCACATATACCCGCACAGGCATAAAGAGTATTAGACAAAAACCGTTGCATTCTCATAAAGAGAGGAATGACTGAACGCCAATCCGCAGGGGGAGTCAGCCAAGACCAAGCATAGCTTCATTCCCAGCCCAGCAGAGACCCATGCAATATCCCTATACCGCCACTCCAGCAGTGTATACTTGCCCATTTTCATTGATCAGGTAGTCAGCATGTTGGAATTGGGCCGCACACACACCCTTGAAGTGGTAAAACAAGTTGAGTTTGGCTTTTACTTAGACGCCAAGAATCTAGGCGAAGTACTCCTCCCCAATCGCGCAGCACCCAAAGACACCAAAGTCGGTCATAGCGTAGAAGCCTTCATTCACCTAGACTCAGACGACAGACCAATTGCCACCACGCGTAAACCGCACGCCCAAACCGGTGAATTCGCTTACTTACGCGTCGTCGACACCAGCCCTTTTGGCGCCTTCCTAGACTGGGGGCTCGACAAAGACCTACTCGCCCCCTTCGCCGAACAACACAAAAAAATGGAAGTTGGCCGCTCTTACCTAGTTCGGCTGTATATCGACCCACGGGATGAACGTATTGTCGCCTCATCAAAAATTGACCGCTTTGTCTGCGAAGATCAACCCCGAGATTTCAAATCAGGCCAAGCTGTCGACCTCATTATCGCCAACTCAACCGAACTCGGCTTTAAAGCCATCATTAACCATAGCCATTGGGGCGTACTGTATAAAGAAGACGTCTTTGAACGCCTCAGTTTCGGCCAGAGCGTAAAAGGCTTTATCCGGCAGATTCGAGAAGACGGGAAAATAGACCTTACCCTAAATGGCGGTAGTCGCTCACACGATAAAAACACCCAAACCATCATCCAGTACCTCAAGAAAAACAATGGCTACGCCCCGCTTCACGATAAAAGCGAACCCAGCATTATTTCCACCGAGCTCGGCATGAGTAAAGGTGCGTTCAAAAAAGCTATAGGTAACCTTTATAAGAAGAAGGAGCTATTGCTAGAAAGCGACGGCATAAGGCTTGCCGACTAAGGGGCGTGCACGAAATAAGTTACTGGAATTTGGGTTTGTGGGTGCTTGCTTGGCGAGGCGAGGCGAGGCGAGGCGAAAATATGACGTAATAGCCGGCAATTACGTCATATTTTTAACGAAGGCAAGCGTGCACCTACGAATTCAAGATCATAATGTCGAAGAGCAGCTACCTTAAAGCAGTACATGCAAGGGCGTGTACTGCTTAATATAACGAAAACGTTACTATTCAGGTGGGTTCGAAATCATGCCCACTCAAAAGGCGAACTGATTGTTTTCTGGGCATTCAAGCGTCAGGAACGCTTGCATAGCGGCCATGGATGGCTTGAGCGGCCCAGGAAATGATCAGTTTGCCGGCCTATTGGTGCACGGCTGAATAGTTACACGAAAACAAGCCGTCGACATATAGTCTGAGATACTGGCCCCTAAAAAAACGTAATGCACACCAGCAAAGCTCCTGTCACCGAAATCATCTATTTAAATACTAATTTATAACTACCCACCGACCATTAATACTCTCTCGCTATATCAACGATCAAAACCCAACTTCAGACTGGCGCAAACACCTTGCTGTGCAATACTCATAGAATATTCACCTAAAGGTATAATGCCGTGAGCGCCGACCTCAATAGCATTAACACAACAAACGAAGCGTACATCCTAAATGCTCAGCGACAAATGTCGCTGATATTAAGGACAACCGCTATCGAACAAGTTGAACAATTCGTGGGCGGCGCACACTCACAGGCCGTTAATATTGACCAATACACGCCGGGCCAAGTTCTCGCAAACGAACTCGTGCTATTAACCATCTCAGGGGCGGAACTCCAGCTACTCATTAAAATCCACTGTGGCTATCAGCAAGTGCGCTCGCGTTTTACCAGCAAAGACAATAACGGCTCAGCGCCATTAACGCTGCAAGATATCGACTTCATCAAAGAGCTAGGCAACCAGTACTGCGGTGCCATTTGCCGAAAGCTCGCAAGCCAAGATGTTATTGCAGGCTTAAGCATTCCCCTCAGCACCCGAGGCTATTACGAAATTTACGCTGACTACACGCCCAAAAACTCTCCTTTTATTAAATTTGGTGAAGGCTGGGTACTCGAGGGGGATTTTGGAAATCTCTTTTTCAGCTGTTATACCGAACTCAGTAATGCACAGGTCATCCCCAAAATACTGGCGATTAACCCAACAGAAGACTCCCCCGCTCAGGACATAGACTTTTTCTAATGATGACTAGTAGCAATGAACTTCTCGCCTCGCAAAAAATGCTTGCCCTATTAGAGCAAGCCAACAGTAACGTCGAAGAGATTCTAGACGGATTCCCTAGCGTATTCGGCATTATCAATGCGCAATATTTTATCATTCGAGCCAACGCGGCCTTTTGCGATTTATTGCAACTATCAATGGACGAAATATTACATCAAAGTTTTATCGAGATGTTTCAGGTTGAAAATCAAAAGATTGTGGAACATCACCTGGCCGAATTTTCTAAAACCCAGGAAAATGATACCAAAGAAGTACAGTTTCGTGCCGACATTACCCCACCACATAACCACGGAGCGCAACAGTTTTTATGGTCTATAGCACCATTAAAAACAAGCAGCCCTGCCGAAGGGCAACTGTATGCCGTAGTAGGGAAAGACTGCAGTAGTATTTATGCATCAGAAGCCAAGCTCAGCGGAATATTTGAAAGCCTTCCACTCGCCATACTCATGGTTGATGCCAACGGTTATATTGACGAAGTCTTATCACGGTACTCAGAGGTTTTACTCGAAAACAACGAGCTAATTGGAAAAAGGTTATACGAAGCTGTTGATTTAGCCAGTGATAAAGATGCAGAAGACCTCGCCATGACATTTAAGCGAATGACCGGCTGCGTGGGGAAATCCGTTAGCGACTTTTCAGCTCTAGATCCTTATTATTTAAAGTCTTTTGCGATAAAACGTCGAAATACTTTTAATCGAAAATGGATTAAGGCTTCATACCAAGCTATTCCAGCCAATAATGCCATCCAAAAATTTTTGGTCATTTTACAAGACGACACCAAATCGATAAAAATGGCTAACGAACGAAAGCGCATACACGATCTTGAGCGTCAAAGTCGGGAGCTATATGAATGCGCTGTGCGAGACCCCCTAACAGGCCTTTACACTCGCCTCTATATGAACGATGGATTTACCACCTTATTAAATGGTTTTAAATACGGTCACATTAGCGCAATAGAATTAATTATTTTCGATATCGATAATTTCAAAGGCGTTAACGATACCTATGGCCATGCCGCCGGTGACAAAGCTATTACAGCCGTAGGCCAAGAGATTTTAGAACACTGCAATACGGGTGCTGTAGCGGTACGCTATGGTGGCGATGAATTTCTTGTCATGCTACCAGAGGATCACGGTCAAAGCCGGCTCGGGTACAGTTTTGCCAATACGGTTAGAAAAAAAATAGAAGCCACCGGCGCCCAAACACCCTCAGGCGCGGCAATGCGAATCACACTGAGTGCGGGTGTTATCAGCTGCCGAAAAGATGAGACTATTGAAGCATTAATTGAGCGTGTCGACTCCTACCTCTATAAAGCAAAAAATGCGGGAAAAAATACCATTTTTTCAGAAACCCATGTGATCGAAGGTCAATAATCATGTATACGGTGCTAGTCGTAGACGACTCAGAAACTATTCGCACACAATTAAATACTGACTTAATAGAGGCGGGTTACAATACACTAGAAGCCAGCAATGGCGAAGAAGGGCTAGAAATTTTTTTAAACACCCCAGTCGACTTAATTATTACTGACTACAACATGCCGCAGATGGATGGTATTTCCATGTGCGAAATGATTAAGCAAAACAACAACAAAAAGATACCCATATTCATGCTAACAACCCAATCCCGACCAGACCTAAAAGCCCAAGCAAAAGAAGCCGGCGTAATGGCCTGGATATTAAAACCCTACGACAAGAAAAGTTTACTTCAAGTGGTAGGGAAAGTTGTTAAAAAATAGAATAATGATTGTATTGAGGTGCACAAAATAGTCACATTAGATGTAACCGTTACGCCTCAACTGTACACCCAAGCTTAAGCTCATTTTCACTTGGCACCTCAAACTTTGGCTCCATAAAATTAAACATCATATCTGTTACTTCAAATGCATAAACAGAGGGGTCTTTCTCCAAATTTCGCTTCTTAACCCGCTGTTTACGAATATCCTTGGGTGCATTCAAATAATGTATTTCCGCGTTGACATTTACCTCGCTCGCACGATGAGTAAAAACATCTCGCTGCGCTTTAGTCGTAAAACCAAGATCCAAGACCACACTGCCTTGGTTCGCTAGAATTTGCTGACTGACCTGCCATATTTGCTCATAACACCTATTTACTCGCTCGATCATCCATGAGTAATCCAGCGATTTCATATCTTTTGCGTAAAGCGTTTGCATCCATGAGTCAATAGAAAACCGAATCGCCTCTATATCTTTAGTCAACGACAATGAGTAAGTTGTTTTCCCCGCCCCTACAGGACCACAAACTAAAATCAACCTTGCCATACGATCACCCTCAAATTATGAATATCAGCGTAACGATTCAAGAGCCCTTTAGCCGTTATCGCATATAATAAAATCACCACGTTCTAACACCTCCCTTATAAAAGGCCACTTACTTTGAGTGTAAGCCTCTCGGTCATTTGCATGCACTACAGCCAGAGCTTGCTTTAACTCTCCGTACTGACGGGCTATATCTGGGTTGTTGCGAAGCTGATTTCTAAACTTCAAACGTTCCATCCACAAAGGGCTTTCATAGGGAATTAAGTGTAAGTGATGTGTGCGCACCGCTGGTGTTGGCTTACAAAACCAATGCATAGTTTCTATTTTATAGGGGTAATAACAGTATCCGTTATCAACCAATACTTCGATTGCCCCTTTGGATGCCTCCAATGATCTAACACCAAACATTATGTCGATAACTGGTTTTGCCAATAAGCGGGGAACCGATGTACTGCCAACATGCTCTACCGCGCCATAAAACCAACCACCTATCTTTTCAAGTAAAAACGCCTTTTCTTGCTCGAATAGAATAGGCCATTCATCTTGATACTCAGAGAGTTCTATCATTAAAATTCGGCTCTATGTATTTTTCACTACGGCAATAGTAATCATATTTAAATATACATTATTTCTGCTTAACGAGCATTTTGATTTTAACTGCGGTTCCAAAAACCATTATTTCAGAAGAACCATCCATAATAGCGCTAGTGGTAAAGCGAATACCCACCACAGCATCGGCACCCTTCTCTTGCGCACTTTTAACCATACGCTGAACAGCAACATCGCGCGCATCCGTTAGCATTTCTGTATATCCACGGATTTCACCGCCAAAGATACTTTTAAATCCAGCCATAATGTCTCGGCCAATATGCTTGGATTGAACTACGTTACCGGTCACAACGCCCAATATTGTTTCGATTTCTTGGCCAGGTATTGTCTCAGTGGTCGAATAAATCATATGAAACCCTCAAATAAATAGCACATTAAGATACAAAATCACTCCGTCTCATTTGGCGGAAGTATCACTTTAGAGTATAAAATATACTACCCCAAGAAACCCCAGCTCACCTAATCAGCATACGAAAAATACTTGTGGATTGTTAGCTTTAGGGTCGAGGCAATAATAGTTTGTCCAATTAGACGAAGTGGGCCTGCAGGGAAGCAGGTTATTAGAATAACGCATCGGGGCAGGAAGCCCCTTATTAGACATTGCA
>NZ_CEXWTU010000067.1:0-21459 GCF_982758155.1 Marinagarivorans sp.
GAATACCGGCCTGTCACGCCGGGGGTCGCGGGTTCGAGTCCCGTCCAGTCCGCCACTTAAATCAAAACCTCCAAGACCCCTCATAAAACCCCAAATCATTAAACAAAAATTACGATCAATAGCTTTTGCTATTAACCGCACTTATAAAAACCTTATAACTCCCGCTCTCTCCAGCGCTTAGTCAAACCTACATACGCATCCACTCTTCGATCCCGAAAGTACGGCCACATTCTTCTCACGCTCTCGGTGCGCTCCATATCTATTTCTGCAACATAAAAGCCCTGCTCATCAGCCGGCGCCTTAATCAGCACTTCACCCTGCGGACCCGAGACAAAACTTGTGCCCCAAAACTGAATACCCGCCCCACCATCAGGGTCAGCCTCGAAACCCGTTCGGTTAGCCACTAATACGGGCAAGCCATTTGCTACCGAGTGAGACCGCTGAATAGTTACCCATGCGTCTTGTTGCCGCTCTTTTTCAGCCGCATCATCCCTAGGATCCCAACCAATCGCTGTTGGGTAAATCAGCATATCCGCACCGGCAAGTGCCATCAGGCGCGCCGCCTCGGGATACCACTGATCCCAGCAAACTAGCACACCCAACTTACCAATTTGTGTCTGAACCGGCTTAAACCCCTCAAACTCAGCATCGGCATCGCCGGGAGTAAAGTAGAATTTTTCATAAAACCCAGGATCATCAGGAATATGCATTTTCCTAAAAACACCCACACGCCCCAATCTCCCATCAATAACTTGCGCAGTATTATGATAAAGGCCAGCTGCTCTTCGCTCAAACTGAGAGATAACCATCACAACATCAAGCTCGGCCGCCAAGGACTCATATGCACGATAGGTTTCACCATCCAGTGACTCAGCCAAATCGAAATTTTCGACACGCTCCTGCTGACAAAAATATGCCGTTGCGTGCAACTCTTGCAATACGATCAGCCTGCAACCAGCAGATGCAGCATCGCGCACATAGCGAGCACTTTTTTCAAAGTTATCGACTTTGTTATTTGAAGGCACTTCCAGCTGCAATACAGCTGCCCTTACTACGCCATTCGACGCCATACTTGTCACTCTCGACTACACATAAAAGATAAATGAATTCCGCAATATAAAAACGGCACAGCAATACTATTTTGACAACAAATGAGCAATCTGCATTGTTGCGCAATGCAGGCTACCATGCTGCTCAACAAGAGCCGAACAGTTAACTCGCCGCACCATGTGATCCGGCAAAGCCAACGCGATCACAGCAACCGCAAGCTCATCCTCCGGCAAACCATAAACCGGCAGAAAAACCGCTTCATTACAAATAAGAAAATTAGCATAGGTTGCAGGAAGAACCCGACCATCGATCCGGCTAGTGAGAATAGGTGTCGGAAGTTCAAACGCCCGCCAACCCCACCGGCTAGCCAAACCATGCACCTGCTCGTGCAATGAATCCAGAACCACCGCGTCGTGATGAAGCGAATTGCGACCACTATAAACAATGACATTTTTGGGTCCAAGACGCGCGATTGTATCGACATGACCATCAGTGTCATCACCTGTCAGCACCACACCCTTCAGCCACGCAAATTCGCGGACACCAATCGAATCACGCAATTTTTCTTGCACGCGATCCTTTGAGGTAGATGTATTACGAGCAGAATCAATGACGCACTCCTCGTTTGCCAACAAAACACCATCACCATCAATCTCTAGGCCGCCACCCTCGCAAACAAATTTAATGCAGTGAGGACGTTGAAACAACCACTCCTCGAGCTGCGCGGCAACTGCATCATCGGCATCCGCAGCATACTTCCCGCCCCAGCCATTAAAGGTAAATGCAACGTAGCCATCCGAGCAACTAATAGGGCCGTAATCACGAACCCAGGTGTCATCATAAACAATGTCATTTTTAACACGAACAGGATGACCGCAATTTCTCAGAGCTAATTCAGCACTAAACATCTCCATGTTTAACGATGGATGCAACAAAACCCAAACTTCAGCAGAGTGCGAAATAGACTCCAACATATCCCAATAACATGCAGTCACATCAGCATAGTTAGCATCCCAATCACCACCAGGATATGGCCACGCCAAAAGTACTGCACGACAAGGCGCCCACTCGGGCAACATTTGTGAATTTGACATTTAATGCCTTATGAAAGGAGAAACAACATCTAGCCGAGAAAGCCTAAGTCCAGCCTCAGACTCACCACTGAAATCACGACCAAAATAAAGCTTTCCTAGATCAATCGCAGCGATATTAAGAGA
Organism: Marinagarivorans sp.; assembly: GCF_982758155.1. Lineage (NCBI taxonomy): Bacteria > Pseudomonadati > Pseudomonadota > Gammaproteobacteria > Cellvibrionales > Cellvibrionaceae > Marinagarivorans > Marinagarivorans sp. The sequence goes on from NZ_CEXWTU010000067.1 coordinate 2,268, forward strand.
AGGGAATTTGAAGAACCTTGACTTGGGCGCCTCCGCTTGAGCGTTAAGAGCAAAGGCTTTTTGACCACCCTTTGTTTCGAAAAAAGCCCCCGTAAGGCTGTAGAGGTAAGAAGCGCTATGACGAGTACGCTGGACGTTGCAAGCATCATCCAAATACACCTTCGACTCAAAATCTAAGTGCGTAAAACTCACAACAAGGAAGTCTCTACGATAAATTTTGGTTCGCCCCTCAACTGAAGGATAGCAGTGGCGCTGCCACTGCCCCTGCATTCGCTGCAAAATATCAAAGCTTGGGGCCGCGCGATAATCGGACACCGCAACCATCGGTAATGCCGCCATAAAACACAAAGCAGGTATGCGCCATAACATCACGTAATTAATCACCAAAGAAAACAGGCGCTATTTCAGACGTCCAAACCTCTTCCGTAACCACCCCTGCCAGCCTATAACGAATAACACCTGCTGCATCAACAACAAAGGTTTCTGGGGCACCATAAACACCTAGATCCAACCCCAACCGCCCCTCCTCATCAGCAATATTCTCAATATAAGGATCGTGCATAGACTTTAAAAGCGCTAAAGCCTCATCGCGATCGTCTTTATAGTTGACCCCCACGATTGGAACCCCCATTTGCGAAAGCTTCAGCAAATAAGGGTGCTCAACTTTACAGCTAGGACACCAAGTTGCCCAAACATTTAGCAAGTAAGGACTACCCTCGAAATCCTTGTCCGTAAGGATTTTCGCTTCGTCACCCAAAGAGGGTAAAGCAAACGAAGGCATCTGTTTACCCACCAACGCCGAAGGAAGGTCGTTAGGGTCTTTTTTAAGCCCCTGATAAAGTAATATCGACAATACGAAGAATACAACAAAAGGGATAAATAACTTCAGACGATCTACATTCATAACCAATCCTATTAAGCTGCCGCAGTAACTTTAGCCGCTTTGGGCTCACGCGCCAACCGGTAACGCTTATCCATTATCGCCAACGTCGCACCGAGAGCCATAAAAATTGCACCAAGCCAAATCCATCGAACAAACGGCTTGTAATGTACGCGAACCGACCACGCCCTAACATCCAGCTCATCTCCAAGTGCAACATACAAGTCCCGGAAGAAGCCAGCGTCTATAGCCGCTTCAGTCATGGTGTTACCACCAGAAATATACTGCCGCTTCTCAGGTTTCAGTACAGCCTCTAGCTCACCATCACGATAGACTTTAACTTCACCAACCTGGGCGTTGTAATTTGGACCGCTAACATTGGCGACCTCAACAAGCTCAAACTGATGACCACCGACAACAACAGGCGCTTGATACTCCAAACGTAAATCGCGTTGATCGCTGTAGATAGTGTTAAGCGACGCCCCTAATAGCATCCAAACAAACCCAAGATGCGCCGTTATCATGCCGTAGTAACTTAGGTTAAAGCTGAATATGGCAGACAGGCGATTTTTACTGTGTCGGGTTTTGCGCAGTACATCACTGATAGTCATTAGAACAACCCATGCGCCCAACGTTACCGTCAATGCGGCCCCCCAGTGGTATGCGTCACCCAACAAAGGTGAGATCAAACCCAGAAATATGGCACCACACAATGGTGCCAGCAGCCAGATAAGCAGCGGCTCCATCTTGGTTTTTTTCCAATTCATCATAATGCCCACACCCAACAGCATTGCGACACCCATCATTATTGGCGCAAAAAACAAGTCGAAGAATGGGGGGCCTACTGATATTTTCTCATCCCACAAAAATTCTACAAACACAGGGTATAAGGTTCCAAAAAGAACCATTCCTGTTGCCGTCACAAAGAGCACATTATTGAACAATAGAAATGATTCCCGAGACATCCAGGAAAACCCAGGGACGCTTCGGATAACGGGAACCCTAATCGCATAAAGCAACAGCGAACCGCCGACAACGAACCCTAAAAAGATTAGGATAAACAAACCCCGAGTCGGATCTGTCGCAAATGCATGCACAGAAGTAAGTACACCCGAGCGCACAATAAAAGTGCCAAGCAAACTAAGGGAAAACGCAAATATAGCTAATAATATTGTCCAGCTTTTAAAGACACCCCGCTTTTCTGTAACTGCCAAGGAGTGAATCAGTGCCGTACCCACAAGCCAAGGCATAAATGATGCATTTTCAACCGGATCCCAGAACCACCAGCCGCCCCAGCCAAGCTCGTAATAAGCCCACCAGCTACCAAGGGCGATACCAACGGTCAGAAAGGCCCAAGCCATATTTGTCCAAGGTCTTGCCCAGCGAGCCCACGAGCTATCTAAACGCCCACCTAATAAAGCGGCAATAGCAAAAGCAAAGGCAACCGACATGCCGACATAGCCCATATAGAGCATTGGAGGATGAATAATCAAACCAAAATCTTGCAGTAAAGGGTTTAAATCGGACCCCTCCTGCGGCACTCCAGGCAAATTTCTATCGAACGGATTGGAGGTAACGATCATAAATAGAAAGAAACCAACAGCGATCATCCCCAATACAGAAAGAACACGCGCCAGCATATCCGCGGGCAAATCCCTGGAGAAAATCGATACCGCCAGCGCCCACGTACAGAGAGTCAAGACCCAAAGCAGCAAAGATCCTTCATGCCCCCCCCATACAGCGCTAATCTTAAAATGATCAGGCAAAAGAGTATTCGAATTACTCGCAACATACTTAACAGAGAAATCATCCTGAAGAAAAGAGTACGCCAAGATGATGAAAGCAATCGCCGTAAACACAAACATACCCGCGGTTAAAGAGCGAGCAGAATTCATCCAAACGATGCGGCCAGTGAAGCTCCCCACGAGAGGGACTACCGCCAAAAATAGCGCCATGACTAACGCCATAATTATCGCAAAGTTACCGTACTCAGGAATCATAATCCAACCCCTCACAAGTCATAGAGTTCCCCGATGTGTTTTGCACAGAGTCCTCAACCTCTTTCGGGGTATAAGATTCATCATGCTTAGCAAGCACTTCGGACGCTATAATGATTCCACTTTCGTTAAGCTTACCCTTAACAACAGCAGCCTCACCTTCACCGAATAGATCCGGCAAGATACCGTCATAAGAAACACGTAGATTCTCAACACCATCGGTAATTAGGAACTGTGTTTCCAAGCGGTCCTTAGCCTTTTCGATAGTCCCAGGGACCACACAGCCACCAGCACGAATTGCCTTATCTAAAGGCGCCTCACCGTTAACAACTTGCGACACAGAAAAGAACAAATTACCCATGGAGCCGACAGCATACTTAAGCAAGCCAGCAATAACGGATGACGCAATGACAATCAGCAACACAACAATTAAACGCTGCTTTCTAACTGGATTCATGATTAACCACCTCTTTTGCAGTTTCATTTCGCGCCGCTAGCGCGCGCTGCTGCTTAACGAACTTTGACTTACGTAATTTTGGGCCAAGAGCCATACCAACAAATACGATAAGCGTTAAAAAGTAAGATACCCAGACGTAAGGGCCATGCCCTTCCATCCATAAAAAATCTGACAGACTATCAAAATAAAATGTCATCACCGCCCTCCCACCGCAACATCTTTAACCCACTGCGTTTTCGCTTCACGATGCAAAACCTCTACTCGGGTCTTACTTAATACCAGCCAGCCATAAAACAGGTAAACCGCAAAAATCATCAGAATGAGAGGGTACGCCATTTCAGGTGCGATACTGGATTTTTCTGTGAGCTTGAGTGTTGCGGGCTGATGAAGCGTATACCACCAGTCTACTGACTTATAAATAATAGGGATATTGACCATACCGACTAAAGAAAGAATAGCGCATGTTTTATCGGCAGACTCTTGGTTTTGATAAGCTTCCTGCAAAGCCATCACACCCAAATACAAAAAGAACAATACCAACATAGACGTTAAGCGTGCATCCCAAACCCAATAGGTGCCCCATGTCGGCTTGCCCCAAATGGCCCCGGTAACTAACGCAAGAAAAGTCATCGCCGCACCAACAGGGGCGGCAGCCTTCATAACCATATAAGATAGTTTCATTCGCCAGATTAGGCCTACGGCACCACTGATAGCCATAACGTAATACCCAGCCATAGATACTATCGCTACAGGCACATGAATATAAATGATGCGGTAGCTATTGCCCTGTTTTGCTTCAGCCGGGGCAAAACCCAAGCCCCAAATCACGCCAACGCCAAGCATTAATAAAGCCAGCCATCCCATTACTTGAACCCATCGGGCTGTTTTTTCATAAAACCACTTGGGAGACCCTAAGCGGTGAAACCATTGCCATGCCACAGTATTCGACCCTTTTTTGTTATGTAGAGCTGTTTACACTTATGTTCAGTTGTCGTTCAGACCAACGGAACGTGTATTAAGTTCTCTTTACACCCAATTTATGAGAACAAAGCCCCATTATTATTAAAGCCCACCAATTTTAACTATTTACACTAATGCGTAATGCCCCCGCTACCGCGAATGGCGCCATGATAAGCGCGGCCAAACACATCGCCGTTAGAATAGCGATCTGACCACCTATAGGAAAGCCATCAACCGCCTCATTCACTGCGCTAGCACCAAAGATCAAAACCGGCACATATAAAGGCATAACTACTAGCGATAAAATAAGCCCTCCTTTGCGCAAACCCACAGTTAATGCGGCACCAATAGAGCCAATAAGGCTCAAGCTCGCAGTGCCAATAAATAAAGATAGCATCATCGGTAAGTAGCCGTCAGCAGGCAAAAATAGCATCACCCCCAACAACGGAGTTAAGAGCATCAATGGAATACCAGTCACTAGCCAATGCGCAGCAATTTTGGCCAGCACCAGCCAAGGCAGCGGATGGGGGCTGAGTAACATCTGCTCGAGAGAACCGTCATCATAATCACTTCGGAATAAGCCATCCAAAGAAAGTAATGTCGCCAATAGCGCTATCACCCAGATCATGCCTGGAGCCAATTTTGCCAGCACCGCCTTTTCGTGACTAATCCCCAACGGCAAAAAGATGACAACCATCAAGAAAAAAATTAAGGGATTTGCTAGCTCGCCCTTATGCCGAAAGGCCAAAACAAGCTCACGCTTGAAACATGCCGCAATTGCAGTACTAAGACTCGAAACTGGAGCTGAAGCATTAATCATTTAGGCCGCCCCCACTATAAACCTCGAGTTCTATTGTTTTATAATTCTCAAGCGAGAGCGCCTGATGGGTAGTTAGCAACACAGTGCCGCCACCCTTTGCGTGAGCGTCAATAACAGCCTCGAGTCGTGAAACCCCCTGCTTATCAATAGCCGTAAAGGGTTCATCAAGAATCCAAAGCGGTGATGCATCAAAATATAACCTTGCAAGGCCTACGCGCCGATGCTGTCCCGCTGACATTTGATGACAAGGTATATCGGCATAGCCTGCAAGCCCAACCTTTGCCAAAATACTTTCAACATCTAAAGTCTGCACCTCACCTTTAATACCCGCAAACCACTGCAGGTTTTCACGCGCAGTAAGCGACTTTTTAATACCGGGTTGGTGGCCAAAATAAAGGAGCTGGCTCAAGAAATCGAAACGTGCCTGAGAAACAGGCTTGCCTCGCCATAGCATTTTCCCTTCACAGCTATCAAAAAGGCCGCACAAAGCGCGCAACAGTGTTGTTTTTCCGGCGCCATTTGGGCCAGCGATTTGGATAATTTGACCTGACTGGATAGTGGCATCGATAGGCACGAAAAGAGGCTCGTCATCGCGAGTACAGGTGAACTTGCTTAACTGCAACAAGACCAATAAACCTCCAAAGTGAAATTTTTATTATTACAGACGACTTCTCAAATCCTTGCTAAGCACACTGCACTAGCCCCTAAGGCCAATTCTAAAAGTCGCACAGTGTAGTCGCTTAAAAGAGCGATGGCGAGCAATACACAGGCTAAACTTAACAACTAAACTCATTAGTCAACACTCGTTCTCAATCATAGCCCCGCGGCGCAAATGAATAGCCCCTATGAATATACCGCCCCTACCTATAGCTGCAAATCCAACCTCGGCCCCCAGCATTCAAGCTGCCTCACCGAATTCACCCATCACAAGCCCTGAATTTATCGCGAAAGCTTTAGGCTTGACCGAAACCAAGACGGTTGTCGCCACTGTTTTATCGAGCGGCCCGCTCACCGGCAAACTACTGGCTCTGCTAACAAGCCAACCCTCCCTTTTGGCCACTAGCGCCCCACAAACCTCGCAAGCAGTTAAAGCACCTGCCGCAAACAGTCCAAAGAATGAAGCTAACCCACAGCAAGCGATCACTTCATTTTGGCTAAAACTTACTATCCCAAAAGCCGGTTCAATACTTGTCACGCTACCGGCGCCCGGCGCAGAACAGCAAAGTAAGGCTCCGCCCAATGGCACAAGAATACCGATTAAATTATCACCCAATGGAGAAGTGGAACTTACACTACCTAAACTTAACCCAGAAGGCCCGGCCAGAAGCCGCACAAGCGCGAACACTCCGTTACCACTCACCTCATCATCAACACTTAACAATATCGCTTTCAGTACGAAGCAGCCCTCCCCAACTACCGCAACACCATCAAGCAACCACAACAGGGCGCACTTTACTCAGCCCTCACCTACTTCCGATGCGCTATCAACACTCAGAAAAATTTTGGCGGTAAAAAGCGGAGGCGGCAATACCCAAGCCCAAACATTCAACAATATTCAGCAGCTTCAGCTCGCGGTCTCAAAGACCACCCCTGTTATCCAAAAACAACTATTACCCAACAAACTTATACAGAGCCTAGCGCTATTAACCCAAGGCGCAACAAGACCATCGCAAACACCCGAAGACCTCAGCGCAGTATTAAAAGTCTACCTAGGCGTTGCCAACCCCCACCCAGTTATAACTCAACTACAACAAGCTTCAGTCATCACCCAGCAACTTTCTAATAAGCTGGATCCCACAGCATCTCTCTTGACTGCATTACTAAAGGGGCTACCCAATAGCACCGCCAGTCACGAATCCGTCCAGGAAAGCCGAGCCGCTATCGCCCAATGGCTAAATCACGAGTTAGGCGGGCAAATCACGCGCTTGGCACGCCAGCAAGTCGCTAACGCGCTCCCCCTAGCGGAACGGCATGATTCGTTTCAACACCAACAAGAAATCCCCATCAAACTGGGCGATGAATTCACAACACTTCAACTAAGAATTGAAGAGAAGCGCGAACCTGAGCATAAAAACGAGGGGAATACGCATGAGGCTAATACAGAGAAAAAATGGTCTATATTTCTAACATTTGAAATCCCAGCACTAACCCACCAAAAACAAAAAAACAAAAGTGAACTCAGTGTTGAAATGACGCTTCATCAGGAAATCGTAAACATAGAGTTCTGGTGCTCAGAGCCATTACTGCAAGAAGAAATACAAATGAAATCAACTCAGCTTGAAGATGAAATGATGACCTCCGGCCTAAAAGTAGACTCCCTAGCAGTTCACAAAGGAGAGGCGCCGAGCAAGCGAACGGCCGTATCACAAACACGAATTGACCTCAAAACGTAGGCGGCACTTATGAATCAGCAGGAACCCACTGCCCTAGAACTATCCAAAGCTGTAGCTCTATTTTATGACGGGCAACAAGCCCCCAAGATTATAGCTAAAGGAGAGCAAGAAACCGCCGATGCCATTCTGGCTTTGGCTCTTGAGCACGACATACCAATATGCAACAACCCGGCACTAGCCGACCTACTAACTTTATTGGAAGTTGGCGATCATATCCCTAAAGAGCTTTATCTTGCCGTAGCCCACATCATCGCTTTCACCTATCAATTGAGACCAGAGAACAGCGACGACATTCAAGCATACCCATCCTAAGGGGCGAGGCAATTATTGTTTCCTCGCCCCTTAGAGCCTTTATTTTTGAATAATGAGGGACGTAAACAAAACCTCCTCAACACCATCAACCCCCTCTTCGTCCATGACAATTTTCTGAATCTCCTTTAAAGCCTCCGTTCGCAAAGCCTCCTTCCCCTCCTGCGACTCAATGGTTTCATCCGTCTGACCGGCAAATAAACGCACAAGATTATTACGAATATAAGGCAAATGGTGACGAACACCACTAGCCGCTGCACTAGTCGTCAACCTTACCGTCAGCTCCGCCTTGATATACCGCAAGCGACCCTCACCACCATAATTAACAACAAAGGCAGGCTTTATCGGCAGATAAATGGGTTGCGGTGTAGCGGCGACCTCGCCATCCTCTTGCCCAACAGCCCCTACTGCTGTCACCATCAATAGCAAGAACCCCAAGCGGAACGAGGCATATTTAAGAATTGAGAGAACTTGATTAACCGTACTTTTCATAAAGCAGCCCAAACATATCCAACAGACGGATTTATAACAATCATCAACTTTTTACCGTGACGCACCTATATCAAGTGTAGTCTAAGGCTTGTGTTTATCAGGAACTTTACTTACCGTACTCCGTCTTTACTCAACAGATATTTACCACCTAACAGCAGATTGCACCTTCGGAGACACTGCATGCTCAATACGCTCTTACCTTCCCCGCGCCAAACCTTCGCTATTATTGCCGTTGGTTGCCTTGGCTTAATTCTTGTTGGTTTATATATGCAGCATGTCATGGAGCTTATTCCCTGTGCACTATGCATCACGCAACGTATATTTATTATTGCCGTGGGCCTAATGGCATTCATTGGATTTATCCATGCCCCAACAAACTACGGCCAAAAAATTTACTCAGGCCTTGGGGTTACATTTGCCGTTGCAGGCGGCAGTTTTTCATCGCGCCAAATATACCTTCAAGGGCTCCCTGCCGATCAAGTACCCGCCTGTGGCCCAGACATTACCTACATGTTTGAAAACTTCCCACTACTGGACGCACTTTCATTGCTTTTACGCGGTGACGGCAACTGTGCAGAAGTTGCTTGGACTTTTTTGGGTATTTCAATTCCGGGCTGGACACTGGTCGCCTTTGGCGGATTAGTCATTATTAATTTATGGCAATTTATTCGCCTACCACAACAAAAGTAAGCCACCCCTACATAACTGTTTGATAGAGAGCAAGAGGTTTTTATACTTAAAAGCCTCTTGCTCTCTATCAAACAATCACCTATCTTGAATCACAGACATTGGCTAAATGAATTGCTCTTATCTCTTTGTAAGCACATTGAAACCAATGACAGTCAACTCGACCAGAATCGATACAAGCTCACCATATTAGAGCAAAAACAACAAACCCAGTTCAGGAAAGTGAAATTATGTTAGAAGACTGCAAAACTGCGCAAGAACGCTGGGGAGGCGTCAGTGAAATCATTGATCGCTGGTTACACGAACGCCAAGAGCTACTCGTTGACTACTGCGCACTCAGCAGTGCACTTATGGACCCTGAAGATTCAGACTGCGGCACAAGACTAAGAAAACTATGCCAGATAATGGTTGACTATGTTTCGGCAGGACACTTCGAAGTTTACGAACAACTCATGCAAGAAGCGAAAGAGTTCGATGACACTGAAGGCCTTCGTGCTGCAAGTGGGTTTTACAAAACGATAGATGGCACCACAGAAGATATTTTGGATTTTAACGATAAATATCAAGAAACGGATGATATTGAAACACTAAATACCGACCTATCAAAAGTCGGCGAATGGTTAGCCACTCGCTTTGAGGCCGAAGACTGCATGATTGAAGTCCTTCACGTTTCACATAAAGATCAAGTCGCGTAAATCGCGAGCCATAGCACAGCGACAATGCAGCGCCTCTGATTGACTGAACTACACTAAAAGAACACCAGTTAGTGAGTCAGCCAAACCATGAAGCGCTTTTTTTTTGATACCAATCCATCACGCCCCCCGCTAATAACAACACTATTAACCCTAAGTATTTTTCTCAGTGCGTGCGATCAGTCAATTCAACTGAGCAGTAACGAAAAAATTAGCGATAAAAGTATCACCACTGCAGTAATTACGCCTAACGGCATCGTTTTGGGCACATTAGAAAATGGCGCCGTCGCTCACATCAATGACACCCAGCAAGCCAATTATTTATGGCGACTACCCAACGATAGCCAGCAAGCCGTAAGCGCTGTTGCAATCGCTAAAAAAGCACCCACCGCCATTACCTCCTCCGGCAGCACCCTCACAATTTGGAACACATCAACAGGTAAGGCCGCCCACTATTTAAGCGCACCCGCCAGCATAAATACTATCGCGATTACTGATGATGGATCACGCGCAATCCTTGGCCTCGACAACCGAACCGCAACGATTATCAATTTACAACGTGGCGGCATTATCCAGAGCCTGCCTCACTCCAGCCCCGTGCTTGCCGTTGCTATTAGTAATAAAGGCCTAGTACTCACTGGAGAAGAGATGAATAAAGCACACCTTTGGAAAATTGGAATGGAATTACCCCTATTCACCCAGGAGCACTCCGACGCCGTAACACTCGTTCGCTTTGCGCCCAACAACAAACTGGTTTTTAGCGCTAGCCGCTACGACACAATGAAAGGCTGGGACCCACTTCCCCCCTATTCAACAAGTTATGAATTAAGCAGTCAATCAATGGCGTTAAAAGCGGGAAGACTAGCAATAGATATGGCATTCATCGACACAAAGAACCTTTTAATCCTATTTAGTGACAACACAATCGAGTATAGAAATCTAGGGGAAGCGGACACACTGAAACAATGGAGAGTGGGTAAAAAAACTATACTGGCAAAAGAAAACACACGCCCAGTATCCATCGGTAAATTCAATAATGACTGGAAAGTCATCATGTCAGACGGCAAGCTTTATAGTTTGGGTAACATTTAGGGGGCGAGGCAATAATAGTTTGTCCAATTAGACGAAGAGATCGGCTTTCTTATCGAGGCGCTTAAAGGGGCGCATGCCGGGGCATGTAACGCTTTGAGCAACGAAGGTAAGGAGGCCGAGATCAAGTATTAGTGGATGAAATATTGTTTCCTCGTCCCTAAATATCAGATCAACCCACCATTCCCGCTACTGAAATAACAACCAGCGCTGGCGCCAAAGAAAACGCGAATAGCCACTTAAGAATTATCAGACTTAAGCGATAGAAAAAAGACACCAGTAACAAGAGTCCGAAAATTAGCCACTTTGCTGAACAGAATGCATATCCCACATGGGCAGAAAGATACCCAAGGCTAATATTGTTACAAAAACAGCCATCACAACAATCAAAATGGGCTCAATTTTCGCACTTAATGTTTTCAGGTCATAATCTACTTCGCGCTCATAAAAATCGGCGACTTCTTCTAACAGCTGCTCAACCTGACCACTCTCTTCACCAACAGCAATCATCTGCAAGACTAATGGCGAAAATAAATTAGTCGCCACATGAGTACGAATTAAACTATCGCCACGCTCCACTCCGCGACGAATACTATCGATTTTTTTCTCCAAAAAGGGATTATCGATAGCTCTAGAGCAAAGCGTTAGCGCCTGATTAACCGGCACCCCAGCCTTTAGCATCAAAGCAAAACTCCTAGAATAACGGGCCATCATTGCTCGCGAGATTGTTTCACCCACAAGAGGAAGTTTTAATTTTTTCTCCCCCCAAATCAAAGCGCCCTTGGGATGATTTAAAAAAGCGTAACCCCCACCAAAAATGGCGATAATACCCAGCAATAGTGCCCACCAGTAATTGATGAAAACATGCGACATAGCCATTAATATTTGAGTCACAAAAGGTAGGTCAGCGTCGTATTTTTCAAACATAAAAGCAAATTTTGGTATCACGAATACGTTGACCACAGTGATTGCAATTACCAACGCAGCTACCACAAAACTAGGGTAACGCACGGCCGCTTTAATGCTTTTTCGCGTTTCTTCATCTCGTGCCAAATAAAAGGCAAGCTGATTAAATACAGCCTCTAAATTACCACTACTTTCACCAACATTAATCATACTGACAAACAAATGATTAAATATTTTTCCGTGCTTAGCTAAACTCGCCGAAAGCGACATACCACTTTCCAGGCGATCACCCACATCATTAAGGACATCCCGAAAAACTTCATGCCGAATACTGGACGCTAAGCCCCGCAAGCCTCGTACTAGAGGTATTCCTGACTTTGTAATGGTAAACATTTGACGGCAAAACATGACAAGTTCAACGGTTTTAACTTTACTTTCACCAAACAAAGCACTTATTTGACGCCCTGCAGAAGCAACAATGGTCACCTCCGTGATATTAACAGGCGTAACGCCCCTCGCCTGTAATTGCAGCGCTACCGCATCGGCAGTTGCAGCCTCTAGGCTCCCGGAAATCCCCTGTCCTTGCGCAGTACGGCCAAAAAATTTAAAGGCTGGCATATCGATTAATCCGCCGCATCTGATATAAGCTCATTTTCCGGCACTATAAGCTCCGTAGGCTCTATTGACTCATCCTCAACCTGAGCGGTAACCTTAAGGACCTCCTCTAATGTTGTTTGCCCTGTAATAGCATATTCAAGCGCGCCCAAACTTAGAGGGCGATAATGCGGATGCTTGTGAGCCACCTCATTAAATTCGCGAACATTGTTATCGCGCAACGCGTTAGCCATAGCATGGTTAAGCTCCAACAACTCAAAGACACCTATACGCCCGTGATACCCAGTATTAAAGCAATGCGGGCAACCCGAACCACGGTAGAATTCCGTATGTTTTTGCGCCTTTAACGTTTTTAATAACAAGTGTTCATCAACAGAAATTGGAGCCGGTTCTTTACAGCTTTCGCAGATTTTTCGAACTAGACGCTGAGCAACAATGGCTTTCAAGCTAGATGCGACCAAATAAGCATCTACCCCCATATCCACAAGGCGTAACGCCGATGCAACTGCATCATTAGTGTGCAAAGTTGATAGCACCATGTGCCCAGTCATGGCAGCTCGCAAAGCAATTTCAGCCGAGCTTGCATCGCGAATCTCACCGACCAAAAGAATGTCTGGATCCTGCCGCAAAGTCGCGCGCAATACGCGCGCAAAATCTAAACCTATCTTTTCGTGAACTTGAACCTGACTAATTCGTGGCAATCGAAATTCAACAGGGTCTTCCACGGTGATAATTTTTTTCTCGGGCGTATTAAGCTCGGAAAGCGCTCCGTAGAGAGTTGTTGTTTTACCGCTGCCTGTAGGCCCGGTAACAAGCACCAAACCATGGGGCCGAGTAATAATATGCCGAAAGCGCTTAACGTATTCCGGAGGCATTCCTGCATCATCGAGTTTTCGCACTCCCTGTGATTGGTCAAGCACTCGCATAACAACAGATTCGCCGAACTGGACTGGCATTGTCGACAAACGCACATCAATTTTACGCTTGTTGACCGTAAGCTGGAAACGCCCATCCTGCGGTAATCGTTTTTCAGAAATATCTAAACTCGACATAAGCTTCAAACGAACGACCAGCGCACCGGCAATTCGCTTCTCGTTCATAACAGTCTCAATCAAAACGCCATCGATACGTTGTCGAATACGTAGAACAGCTTCATCGGGTTCAATGTGGATATCAGATGCTCTCGTTTTTATGGCTTCCTCGAATATTTTTTGCAACAACTTAACAACAGGAGCATCGGTGTCTTCAACTGACGACAGCAACTCGGATAAATTAAGCGCATCGCCCCCCAACTCCTCATCCAGCTGCTCCGCCAAGGAGGCAATTTCACTCGCGCGACTATAAGCACCATCAATAATATCCATGAGCTCAGACTCACGAACAACGGCAGGTTTAATATTGCCCTTTAAAACCTTTTGAACCTCATCCAAGCCAAAGATATCGGTCGGATCCGACATCCCCAGCAGCAGCCCATCATGGTCACGTTTAAGAACAACAACACGATAACGTCGAGAAATTGTTTCGGGTAATAACTGAACAAGCTCTTTTTCAAAACGGAATTGCTTCAGTTCAATAAAAGGGTAATTCAACTGCTTGGAGAGTAATGTTAAAAGCGTATTCTCTTCAACGTATCCCATTTCAATCAGCTGACGACCCAATTTATGGCCCGTCTTTTTTTGCTCAAGCAGCGCATTGCCAAGCTGAGCTGAAGTAATGATTTGTTGTGCGACCAGTAAATCACCAATTCTAATGCGCTTTTGACTGATCATAAAACCACCGCTCCTACACCAAGAATCTCAATATACTTACAACCCAAAAAATCACAAATGGCTATTCCTGCAAACGAAAATCATGACCTATTTTTTCAAAGCGCTGATAGCTACCCTCAATGTCGTTTTTCCAAGAATTTTCATCAACAACCACAGGGCGCATTAATATCACTAGCTCCTTTTTCGTTTTGCGGTCACTCTTCGTACGAAAGAACATATTCAAAATCGGTATATCACCCAATAAAGGACGCTTACCGTCAACTTGAATAGTGGTTTCCTGCATCAATCCACCAAGCACAACCACTTCACCGCTATGCGCACGCACAATACTGTCGCTTTCTCTAATTTCTCGTAAAGCTAACGGCAGGTCATACTCATCACTGCCAATCGTAAAAATCTTTTGCTGATCCTGAACCGTACTTACCAGCGGGTGAACATGAAGAATTACGGCGCCATCACGACTGATTTGCGGTGTAACATCTAGCGATATTCCACTGAAAAAAGACGTCAGTTCTATCTCAGGCGAGGTGGTAGTTGTTGCAGCACTCGCCGTAGTATTACTTTTCACCCCAGTCACAAAAAACTCATCCGTGCCAACACGAATCATCGCTTTTTGGTTATTCACTGTACTTACACGCGGACTAGATAAGACCTGCACAGAACCTTGAGTTTCCAGAAAGGCCAGCAATCGAAAAATATCATTTATCACCACAACCGATGAAAATATTTCCCCATTTTCAACAACACCCTGAATTGTTGGCGTTGAATCAAAAGCAGATACATTATTGGCATAACTGGCTTGGTTACCCAATTGTTCCCAATTAATGCCGGCTTCATAATCATCATTAAGCGTAACTTCAATTATTTTTGTCTCTAATATTATTTGCCGTGTAACATTAACTTGAGCGCGCTCCAAAAAGCGTCTAACTCGGCTCAGTTCTTTCGGCAGAGCTTTCACGACAATAATGCTGGCATGAGGATTAAGTATTACAGCCCGACCATCAGAGGATCCCACAATTGCATTGAGCGTTGTCTCTAGGTTTGTCCAATAATCGGTAGCGTTTGTGGTGACAATTTTCGTTCCTGATGTATTCTGGCCAGCGCCGGCATTAGCACTTTCACCACCCGCTTCGCCTCCACTTCCACCACTCGCAGAGATTGCACTAATAGCAACAGACGTTTCGGTAGAACCATCCCTTGAGATATTCAAATAATCAACATCGAATATCTCAGTGCGCAACTTACGGGGGTAAATAATATACACGCCACCATCAAAGGAAAACTCATAGCCATATACATCACGAGTTATTTTCAGAACCTCGTCAACAGTTACATTTTTTAACTCTAAACTGATTGAACCATTAATTTCAGGATCAGTAACTACATTCACTCCAGCATCAGAAACCAAGCTTAAGAAAAACGTTTTAGCCGGTAAATTAGTCACCGATATATTAAACTTTTTAGGTTTTTCAACTGTGATTTTTGACATACCCAATGAGGCGCCGACTTGGCCAATGAGGGCTGCTTTGGGCGCCTGTTGATGCCCAACAACCTGTTCCATTTCACGTTCAGCAATCAATTCACCATTAATTCGAGCACACCCCGATAATGTTAGCGCGATAGCAATAATCGCTAAACTACTCATCATTATATTTCGTGTATTCATTCGACAGCCTTCTCCTAACACGTCGATACCCTATGACGTGAACGTCTTATTACTCTATAAGTGAAAGTCGCATTTTTAATGTGTATTTTTTTCCTTTATGGGAATAAACCACATTACCCTCGTTAATTTTTTCAATAACCGCTCCGCCAACAGCGTCACCCTCGTAGACTCTACGATCATTAACAATAGCAAATCGTCGCTCGCCCACATCTGCAATCGCAGACAGTACCAAATCCACATGTGATTCGGATCTTGGCGCCTGATGAAGCGGGGTCGTCGGGTCTCGTAGTTCTTTAGCTTCCGCCCACAAACTCCCACTCATCAGCATTGCGAACAAAAAAATCTTTCGATACTCCGCGAGAATTCCGCTCTTAACGCCCACCCAGCATCCCCTCCTCTGTTGAAAGGGTATATAACTCTATATCGACCAATGCCATCGGAAATTTAGCCACACGATAATCCAAACCTTCCCAATAGAAGCGCCAACTCAAAGATTCGAGTGCTTGCAAAAAATTCACAACCTCAAAATAACTGCCTTCTAACTGAACCCGTATTGAATGTCGATAAACAGATTCTGGCGGTAAAATCACCACCTCGTTACTTTCCCCATCACCGCTAACGTAGTTACTGGTGACAGCCGCCATAGATTTTAACTGTATCTTTTTACCCCCCAAATCAATCTCCTCAGGCGGTAAAGTTTCTAACGATTTTAACTTGACCTTTTCAGCTTGCTTAGACACAGTTCGTAATATTTCTGGCAATTTATCGCTAGGGACCAAGCGTAAAGATAGTTCATCCAAATTATTTTCTAACTGCAGTAATTTACCTTGTAGCTTTAGTCGCTCTCTTTTCAAATTGGCGTCTGGATCTCTCGCCGCAACACGATCAAATACCTTTTTTTCCGTACCAAGCTGATCTACCTTTTTTCCTATCACTTCAATCTCGCCCTGCAGTCGAACAATTTCTTTACCGGCAGGCATGATAAGAGCCGTATCAAATAACAAATAAATACCCGCCAGAAAAGATCCAAACAGCAGCATTCGTTCACGCACAACCAAAGTATCAAAACGGTCACAGAGATCTAACCAACGTTGAAGTAACTTCACTTCTTCTCCTTGGTTTCAAACAAGCGGCTAAACGACCGGGTACCATCGTAGCCCATCGAAAACTCGACATTACCTGAAGCATTCACGTTGCCGATTTTAATGAGGCCAAACTGAGATACAGAAAACACCTCTTCTTTTCGAAGTGAGCTTAAATACTCTGGGACATCATAAGAGCGAATCCCTTCACCTGACATCTCAATCAATTTACCGCCCCGGGAAAATGTAAAATGTTCCAAAGACACTCTCGAGGATGCCTTTGCTGCCATAGCGGTCATAGCGCTGTGAAAGCTAAAATTTTCATCCAGTGTTTGACCTTTAATTAATCCCGTTAAGCGCTCACGCGATGATATTTTTCGGTGCAAATTTTCGATATTTAACTCAATTTCTTTCCGAGAGCTTGGGCGCTGCTGCGTTTTAGATTTATCGAGTTCTATCTCTAAAGCACTTAACACTAAGCGTTTCTCTTCCAGCAGCACCTCTAGCCGTCCAGCCTCTCGTGCTTTTACAAAATGGATCAGCATGAGCACCACCACCACACCCACCAAGACCGATGCCAAATACTTGGAACTAAACCAGTCTTTTTTAGGCTGCAGCGCGCTGACATATAAATTAATTTGCTGCATGTGTTTCCTGCTCGGCTCTTAGCGAACCACCAATCGCGCCTAAACATTGCTGCAGCACTAAGCCATCAACGTCATCAGCCATACTAAATACCGCACTCACATCCATATACTGAATAGACGATGCCAGGCTGGCGCGCAAACTGTCGGTAACTTTATCTTCGGTTACCCCGTCACCACAAATATAGACAACGCCAGGCGCCGCCTGCCCCATTTGTCGCTCGTAATAGTCAAGCGATCGCTGCAGTTCTAACGCGAGAATATCCTCCGGTAGGTCCTCAAGGAGCCCAGCCTGATACTCCAAATCAAATTGACGAGATAAATACAGACTGCCTTTTTTGAAGAGGCTCACACTCCCCCGCCCTTGCCGAAGGCGCGCAATAGCGACACCCCGACCATCAAACTGAGGATCTATTAAGCTGGAAGCCAAATTACGCATTACCAGCTCATTAATATCAATAGACTCTAAAGCCAAATCGACATCTTTTATTAGCCCCACAATCGAACGCAAACGTTCCATCTCAGCAATAACGACGTAAACCATTTTTTTACGTGAATGCGCACCATCCTCAGGAAGCCTAAAGAATTCGATGGCTGCATCATCAAGGGACATACTGACGAGATCTTTAATTTTCCAACGCAAGGCGCTGCGCATTTCATCATCTGGGACATCTGGCGCATCAACTAGCAATAACTGATACTGCCCTTGCGACAAGACCACATTACACGGCAAGTGCTGCAGCCCTTGCGACTTAACATAATCCCCTAGTATTTTCTCACGTGAAGTCGTGATTTCGGCGGGCAGGAAATCAACATGCTTGAGCAAACTGCCATAGTCTGCCGCTTGCCGATGGACAATCGCCACGCCATCATCGCGCAACTCCAAGCCGACATATTCGTTCGCTGTTTTCTTCCGAGGCCACTTAATCACGTTGACAGATCCAACTTAGCTCCACACTATGCGCAATCCTTCGACACGCACCTAATCCAACATTGATTGGTTATATGCTTCGAGTATCATTAAATTTCGATAGTCGAAGTTACACCAAGCTAGTTTGAGTATAGACGCTCGTTTTCACTTAGCAGCAGAGACCTATGTTAAATATTGTTTTGTTCGAACCCGAAATCCCCCCCAATACCGGCAACATTATTCGCCTATGTGCCAACATGGGCTTCCAATTACATTTAATCGAACCCTTGGGGTTTGAGCTTGATGACAAACGTTTGCGCCGTGCCGGTCTGGATTACGCAGAGTGGGCAAATGTTAAGCGCTATACTAACTGGGAAAGCTTTATTGAAAGCCACGGAAATAAGCGCATTTTTGCGGTTAGCACTAAAGGCACTCACTGGTTTAGTGAGCAAAAATTTGAAATGGGTGATTTTTTACTTATGGGGCCCGAAACACGAGGCCTTCCACCTGAAGTGCGTGAGTCCTCATCCGTGAATGGTGTACTACGTATACCAATGCGCGCGGATAGCCGAAGCATGAACCTATCTAATGCCACAGCAGTGATTGCTTATGAAGCTTGGCGCCAACTTGGCTTCGAAGGCGCCGTTTAATTAAGGAACGAAGACATAAGGGACGAGGAAAAATAGCTTGTCCAATAATACTTGCCTCCAGCGCCCTCAACTGCGTTGCCCAAAGCGTTACATGCCTCGGTAACTGCTCCACGACATAATGCTCCTCGATAACTGCTTATATGGACCCACCCTGTCAAACAAACTATTTAAACT
>NZ_CEXWTU010000068.1:0-21413 GCF_982758155.1 Marinagarivorans sp.
TCGTCTATTGATACCAATTGGCTACGCGGCTGAGTCATGGTTGTTTATCCAGTACTTTATGGTTTAACACTAGATAATGTTGGTAGAGGAGTCAAATAGCGGATTGTTTTAGATGTTGAGTTCTTTATACTTTGGGTAGAGTTCAGGTGTGCCTGTCCTTGGTTTTCATTTGTACGGGGGGCTTTGCGTGAATGAAGTTCCTACCATTACTGCACTAAAATTATGAGCGAATTGAAATTTTCATTTGGTACGCCAGGGCATGGATGGATGAATCTCAATATCAGCGATGGAGAGCGTGAGGTATCTATCGTGATTTCTGATGTGCCTTGCAATTCAGTCTACAAATTGGCAAATATACTTCTTAGTCTCCAGTCTGGAGCGAAAGCCGAAGAGGTGGAGTTTTCACTGGAGCCTGATTTCGCACTATGGAGGTTTGTTGGTCAAGGTAGTGAGCTGGAGATACATGTATTCCCTGATTCTGGCCGTGACAAGCCTAGCGTCTTTAAGGGTGATCGAGGGAAAGTAATTCATCGATTATATAAAGCTTTAAGGGATCTGGAGTCTTTGCGGTGCTGGAGCTATCCCGACGCTACAAGTACTATCTGGTCTTGGGAGTTTCCGTCCCAAGAGCTTAACCAGTTTAGATCGAGGTCAAAAAATGCATAGCAAAGCTTGCAACGATCGTCCTTCGGGCCGGGCGTGATTTACCCGCCCGCTTAGGGGTTGGTGATGCGTGGCCGCTCAATGATTACCCCGCCTGCATCGCCAATATAGCGGGGATATCTAATGCTTCGCGGTAGCGTGCAAAGTCTGTGTCGCGCGCTTTTATGGCGAGTATCGACATGCGGTCGGCGAGTTCGTTACCTTCTACACCTACGTGACCATTCACATGCAGCACTTGAATATTGTGTTTTAATTCTTGATGCAGTGCGAACATAGTTTTGATGAGTTCTAAATTTTTAATCTCTCCGCTTTTTTTGGTCCAGCCTTTTTTCTCCCAGCCTACAGCCCATTGGGTAATGCATTGAATGGAATATTGGGAGTCGCAAAAAATGGCGACAGATCGGCCGTGGGTGATTTCGGTGTTGGCCATAATTAACGCTTGATGTAAGGCATTAAGTTCGGCGGTATTGTTTGTGCCTTGAGGGTTATAAAGGCCGTACCAGAGTTCATCCAGTTGCTCGTTGCGGTATACGGCGATACCGGAGCCGGCTTTACCTGGGTTGGGGTCGCAGCCGCCATCGGTGAATATTTTGGTGTCTATAGCTAAAGCGGCCACCTCAGATGGGCTATAAGTTTTTACGCCTTGCGAGGGCGTTGTTTTTTTGGGGGTAGAGGCTTTTGATGTTATTGGGTGTAGTTCGGTACTGGTCGGCGAGCTTGCGTTTTCGCCTTCAAATGCTGCTTTGGCCTCGCTTTGGCTGGTAAACGATTTATAGCGCGCGCCCGCAAACTTATCGACGTGCTTTTTACAGGTGTTCCAATCGGTGAAAATGCCTGTTTCGCGGCCTTGCCATACAACGTAAAACTTCTTCGCCATTGTTATCCCTTAGCTTTGTTGTCGTTATTAATGTGATTACTGGGTAGTGAAGTCTAGATGACAGTGTTGCTGTGCGCACTAAGAGATTCTTTCCTTTGTTTGGATGGGGCTAGGTTGTGATGTAAAGCTTTTGTAGCCAGGGGAGTGCATCTATGAGTGTTGCGAATTGCGGGCATGGCTTAGCTTGGGGGTTTGGGCTTGGTGTGAGCCGAAGGCATGGCATGCCGGCGGCGATGGCCGATTGCTCTCCGGTGTCGCTATCTTCTATTGCTAGGCAATATTGGGGCTTGATGCTTAGTTGTGTGGCGGTGTGCAGGTAGACGTCAGGTGCTGGCTTGCTGTGCTCAACATCGTTTTTGGTGCTAACAGCAGTAAAGTAATGTTTGAGGTGGTGGGCTTCTATTGAGTGGGTGACTTCTTTGCGGTTGGCGCCGCTGGCGATCGCAAGTGGGACTTTTTTCTGTTGCAGGACGTTAAGGGTTTCCAGTACGCCTGGCAGTAGGGGGAATGGTTTTTGTGAAAGGTGGTGATTCAGTGCGGCTATTTTAAGGCTGTAGAGCTCGCCTGCACTGATTGGGAGTGAGAATTCTTGCTGGATGCGTTTTGCGGTTTCTTGTGTGGGCAGGCCGTTGTACTGGGTGCAATAGTCGTCATAGCTTAGTGTTTTTTGGTGAGGTTGCAGCACTTGATTCCAGCAGGCGCAATGCACGCCCTCGGAATCTACCAGAGTGCCGTCGTGGTCAAAGATAATAGCTTTAATGGTTATATCCTGAAGGGTTGTCATTCGATCTTTGCTCTTAGAGGGTTTGCGGCTTTATTCGGCGTGTGCTTTGTGGTATAAAGCGCGCCCAGCTATTGCTGGGTGATCTTGGCAAAAGCCAAAGTTCATAAAAACTACTATTGTCACACATATACCGACACGTTTACCTGGGTGCTTCTAAGCAGTTTATCTGTAGTTGAGGTTGGTAATCGGGGTGTATGGAGGCCTAACCCAATACATTATTAGGAATTATATTTATGCCTACAGTAAGCATGCGCGAAATGCTCCAGGCCGGTGTCCACTTTGGTCACCAAACTCGTTACTGGAATCCAAAAATGGGCAAGTACATTTTTGGCGCTCGTAACAAGATTCACATTATTAACTTAGAGCAAACTACTCCCGCTTTTAACGATGCGTTGGAGCTTGTTCGTAAAATGGGTACCCAAAAGAAGAAAGTTCTTTTTGTTGGTACTAAGCGCGCCGCTCAAAAATCTGTTATTGAGCAAGCTGCACGCGCAGGTCAGCCTTATGTTAGTCACCGTTGGTTGGGTGGCATGTTGACCAACTACAAAACTATTCGTACTTCTATTCGTCGTTACCGTGATCTTGAAGCGCAAAGCCAAGACGGTACTTTCGAAAAGTTGACCAAGAAAGAAGCGCTTATGCGTACCCGTATGATGGAAAAGCTTGAGCGTTCTATCGGTGGTATTAAAGACATGGGCGGCTTGCCCGATGCATTGTTTGTTATCGATGTTGAGCACGAGCGCATTGCTGTTCAAGAAGCTAACAAGTTGGGCATCCCAGTTATTGCGATTGTTGATACTAACTCTAACCCAGAAGGCGTTGATTACGTGATTCCAGGTAATGATGATGCAATCCGCGCAATTAAGCTTTACACCACTGCAATGGCTGATGCTTGTTTAGAAGGTGCTGGTGCAACTTCTGGCGGCGATGAGTTTGTTGAAGTTGAAGGTGGCGAGCAACAAGCAGAAGCTTAATTCTGTTACTGCTGGCTTCGGCTGCAGTGCTGCATAAATAAGCAGCTGTAATCTATAAATACCAAAAAAGGTGGGGGGTTAACCCCCCCCTTTTTTTTTAATAAATTTTTATTCCTGAGGATAATGATCATGGCAATTTCTGCTTCTATGGTGAAAGAACTGCGCGAGCGCACTAGCCTTGGCATGATGGAGTGTAAAAGAGCGCTTCAAGAAACTGATGGCGACATTGAGCAAGCGATTGAAAACTTGCGTAAGCAAAGTGGCTTGAAAGCGGCTAAAAAAGCCGGCCGTACTGCTGCTGACGGTGTTGTTAGTGTAATGGTATCTGAAGACGGTTCTTACGGTACTGTGATTGAGGTGAACAGCGAAACTGACTTCGTTGCTCGCGATGAAGGCTTTATGGCGTTTACCGATAAAATTTTGGCTGCAGCACACAATGCTAAGTCTGATGATATTGCTGCTGTTATGGCTGGTGCTTTGAGCGACGAGCGTGAAGCGTTGGTGCAAAAAATTGGTGAAAACCTTAGCCCTCGTCGTCTTGGTGCAATCAATTCAGACGGCGTTGTGGGTTCGTATAAGCATTCGAACAACCGCATTGCGGTATTGGTTGAGTTGAAAGGCGGAAATGCTGAGTTAGCGCGTGATATTGCTATGCATGTGGCCGCGGTTAACCCACAAGTTGTTTCTCCTGATCAAATGCCACAAGATTTGGTTCAGAAAGAAAAAGACATTATTGCTTCACAGCCTGATATGGTTGGCAAACCTGCCGAAATCGTTGAAAAAATGGTTATGGGCCGTATCGGTAAGTTTCTTAAAGAAAGCAGCTTGATCGAGCAGCCTTTTGTTAAAAACCCTGAGTTAACGGTAGGTGCTTTGGCCAAACAAGCCGGTGCTGAAGTGGTTAGCTTTGTGCGTTTTGAGGTTGGCGAAGGTATTGAAGTTGCAGAAACTGACTTCGCTGCTGAAGTTGCTGCGCAGCTTGCGGCCGCAAAAGGTTAATCTGCGTTTTTTAATGCAGGGCCAGTGATCTGGCTAAGAGCTCGCAATGGTGAGTTCTAAAACCTTTCTACAAAAAGGCGGGAGTCACACCTCCCGCCTTTTTGCTGTTAAACTGCCGCCAAAATTTTATGGAGAAGGTTATGCCGACGACACGTGATCGTAAATATAAGCGTATTCTGCTGAAGCTTAGTGGTGAACAGCTGATGGGGGATGAGGGCTTCGGAATCGACCCTAAAGTTCTCGATAAAATGGCGTTGGAAATTGGCCAGCTTGTGGGTATCGGCGTCCAGGTGGGCCTCGTTATCGGCGGTGGAAACCTTTTTCGTGGCGCTGCTTTAAGTAAGGCCGGTTTAGATCGTGTCACTGGCGACCATATGGGTATGCTGGCAACCGTAATGAATGCGTTGGCAATGCGCGATGCTTTGGAACGCTCCAATATTTCATCTACGGTAATGTCTGCCATTCCAATGAGTGGCGTTGTTGAGCACTACGACCGCCGCCGTGCTATTCGCTTGTTAGAAGATGGCGAAGTTGTAATTTTCTCTGCGGGTACAGGTAACCCTTTCTTCACGACAGATTCTGCTGCGTGTTTACGCGGTATTGAAGTGGATGCCGAAATTGTTTTGAAGGCAACAAAAGTGGATGGTGTTTACACAGCTGACCCAGTGAAAGATCCAACGGCAACACGTTATGATCAATTGAGTTACGACACTGTGTTAGCGGATAAATTGGGCGTAATGGATTTAACCGCTATTTGTTTATGCCAGGAGCATGAAATGCCTGTTCGTGTTTTTAAAATGGACAAGCCTGGTGCGTTATTGAATATTGTTGTAGGTGGTAATGAAGGTACTTTGATTGAGTCGCAAGGCGAATAGATTCTTAAAGTTCTAACTGTCTCAGCTGAAAATTGCAGCCATATAATTAGGTGATGAAAATGATTAATGAAATCAAGAAAGATTCCGAAGAACGCATGAAAAAAGCGGTTGCTGCTTTGGGCGTTAACTTTAATAAAATTCGTACAGGGCGTGCGCACCCAAGTATTTTGGATAGTGTGAAGGTCTCTTATTACGGTTCTGATATGCCTTTGTCGCAGGTTGCTAATATCAGTGTTCTGGATGCCCGTACGTTATCGATTAGCGCATGGGAAAAATCCATGGTACCAGAGATTGAAAAAGCCATTATGAAATCGGACTTAGGTTTGAATCCTTCATCTATGGGTGAATTGATTCGTGTGCCTATGCCTGCGCTTACGGAAGAAACCCGTAAAAATTATATTAAGCAAGCAAAAAACGAAGCGGAAAATGCCCGTATTTCTGTGCGCAATGTACGTCGTGATGCCAATGGCGCTTTGAAAGATTTAGTCAAAGATAAAGACATTAGCGAGGATGATGAACGTCGTGGGCAGGATGACGTGCAAAAAATCACTAATAAATACATTGCCGAAGTTGATGCCGCATTTGCTGCAAAAGAAAAAGACCTGATGGTCATATAAGGTAAGGTTGATTAGTGAATTCTCTTCGTCATGTTGCCATCATTATGGATGGCAACAATCGCTGGGCTAAGCTGCAAGGCAAGTCTGGCATCTTCGGACACAAAGCGGGTGTAGAACGCATTCGTGATGTATTGGGTGCTTGTCGAAAACGCGATGTAGAAGCGTTGACGTTATTTGCCTTTAGTAGTGAAAATTGGAAGCGCCCACCGAAAGAGGTGGAGGCGTTGATGGGGCTATTTTACAACTACCTTAAAAAGGAAGCGAAGAAGCTTGCTTCCGATGGCGTGCGTCTGAAGGTGATTGGTAGCCGCGAGCGTTTTAGCCCCCGTTTAATGGATGCGATTACAGAGGCTGAGTCCGTTGCTTGTGGTGTTGAAAGCACGCTGGTTATTGCAGCGGATTATGGCGGTAAATGGGATATCGCGAATGCAGCGCGAAAGCTGGCCGAGCAAGTAGCTGCGGGTGAAATTATGCCCGATCAAGTGACGGAAGAGGCTATGGAGCCCTTCATGTCTACCGACGGTTTACCTCCTCTTGATTTACTCATTCGTACGGGTGGTGAGCACCGAATCAGCAATTATTTATTATGGCAGGCGGCTTATTCTGAGCTGTATTTTAGTCCGCTGTTGTGGCCAGACTTTAATGCGGATGCAATGAATGTTGCTGCCGATGATTTCCACTCTCGCCAGCGTCGTTTTGGTAAAACCAGCGAGCAAATCGAGGCGGGTATGGGAGATTCAAGTGCTTAAACAACGCGTAATAACGGCGATCATATTAGTCGCTGTTTTTTTAACGACGCTCTTTTTCTTGCCAGCAATAGGTTTCCAGCTATTTGTTTTGTTGATGTTTAGTGTTGCGGTTTGGGAGTGTTCCAATTTAGCGGGTCTTTCCTCGTTGCCCGTTCGTGGGCTTTATACCGCTGCTTTAATTGCGGCTGTGGTGGTCGGCTGGATCTATTTGCCACTGGTGGAGGGTTTACGCTCCTTTTTTGTGATTGCGGCTATCTGGTGGGCTGTGGCTTTACTTTGGGTGCAGGGGTATCCGTCTAGTACCGTTTTTTGGCAAAGCACTGCAGCACGTATGATTATCGGCGCATTAACTTTGGTGCCGGCAGGTGTTGCGGTATTAACCATTCATGGCTTTGCTAACGGTCAATATTTAGTGTTGGCTTTGTTGTTACTGGTTGCGGCGGCGGATACCGGTGCTTATTTCAGCGGCCGTGCCTTTGGGAAGCGAAAATTAGCGCCGAATGTTAGCCCCGGGAAGTCTTGGGAGGGCGTTATTGGCGGCTTAATACTGGTGTCTTTAATCGCGTTAGCCTACGGTCTTTTGAGTGGGCAAGCTTGGTTTGTGGGTTTAGTGCTTGCGCTTCCTGCTGCGGCCGTATCGGTGTTGGGTGATTTATTGGAAAGCATGTTAAAGCGCCATCGCGGAGTGAAAGATTCCGGCACAATTTTGCCTGGGCACGGTGGTGTACTCGACCGCATTGATGGCGTTACCGCGGCTGCACCTATCTTCGCATTGGTGTTGATTGCGGGTGGTTGGGTCTTGTGATTGCAGGCAAGATCGAGAAGATCACGGTTTTGGGTGCTACCGGGTCTATTGGGGTTAGCACGCTGGACATTATTGCGCGTCATGGCGATAAATTTTCTGTGTTTGCGCTCACGGGCTATAGCCAAATCGATAAGTTGTTTCAGCAGAGTATCGTGCACTCGCCACGCTATGCGGTGGTCGCGAGTGAGGTTGCTGCGGCGCAACTCAGGCAAATGCTAAAATCTCACGGTTGTGCCACCGAGGTACTTTGCGGTGAACAAGCACTTGCGGATGTGGCAGGGCACGCGGAGGTAGATACCGTTGTGGCGGCTATTGTGGGTGCGGCGGGTTTGGTGCCTACCTTAGCGGCTGCCAAGCAGGGCAAAAAAATATTGCTGGCCAATAAAGAGTCACTCGTGATGGCGGGTGGCTTATTTATGTCTGCCGTTAAAGACGGCGGCGCAATTTTATTGCCGGTTGATAGCGAGCATAATGCTATTTTTCAGTGTTTACCGATGCACTATGACTCTTTGGCGCAGGCGGGTGTTTCTCGTGTGCTGCTAACGGGCTCGGGCGGCCCATTTCGTGACCGTTGCCATACTGAGCTGGGTGACGTAACCCCCGAGCAAGCTTGCGCTCACCCCAACTGGAGTATGGGCCAAAAAATATCAGTGGATTCCGCAACCATGATGAATAAGGGCTTGGAGTTTATAGAGGCCTGTTGGTTGTTTGGTGCGCGTAGCGATCAAATTGAAATTGTTATTCATCCTCAAAGTATTGTTCACTCTATGGTCGAATATGCGGATGGTTCGGTGCTTTGCCAGATGGGCATGCCGGATATGCGCACGCCTATCGCTAATTGTTTAAGTTGGCCTGAGCGAATAGAGGCCGGTGTCGAGCGCTTAGATTTTACGCGATTAAGTCAGTTGGAATTTCATGCCCCTGATTTTGACCGTTTTCCCTGTTTACGTATTGCGATAGACGCCATTAATCAGGGTGGGACTGCACCGGCTGCGATTAATGCGGCTAACGAAGAGGCTGTGGCAGCATTTTTGGATCGTAAAATAGGGTTTCTTGATATCTCTAGAATCGTCGCGGAGGTGGCTAATGCTTGGTCCCATGGAGAACCATCGGGATTAGCTGATGTCATATCCGCCGACCAAGAGGCCAGAGCTTTGTCTCAGCACTATATCGCTACACTAAATTAGCGCAATAATTAAGGTTGTTTGTGGAATTTATTCATACTGTTGCCGTGTTCTTGTTTGTACTTCTCATTCTGGTATCTATCCATGAGTGGGGGCACTTTATTGTTGCGCGTAAATGCGGCGTTAAGGTGTTGCGCTTTTCCGTCGGTTTTGGTAAACCGTTTTGGCGCTTTTATGACAAATACGGAACTGAGTTTGCCGTAGCACCTATTCCGCTTGGCGGCTATGTGAAAATGCTGGATGAAACAGACGAAAATGTTTCGCCAGAGGATAAAAACAAAACGTTCGAAAGCCGTAAAACATGGCAGCAAATTGCTATTTTGGTGGCAGGCCCAGCGGCCAATTTTATTTTAGCGGCATTACTGTTTTGGTGGCTAGCTATGCAAGAGGCGACGTTGCCAAGCCCTGTGATTGGTAATGTTGAGCCCGGTACGCCAGCTGCATTTGCCGGTTTGGAAAAAGGGCAGCACATCATTGCTATTGATGGCGTTGTAACGCCTGGGCGCAGTGACGTTTATGAGCGTTTAACCCACCGTTTGGGCGAGACGGGCAGTATTATTGTTACGGTTAAATACCCTGATAGCAGCGATTTAACCTATGACATGGAAGTGGTTATTCAGGATTGGATGAAAAATAGTGAAGCGCCAGACCCACTTGCGGGCATTGGCGTGAAGTTTTTTTGGCCACACATTCCGGCACTCATTGATAGTGTTATGCCGGATAGCGCTGCAGAGAGGGCGGGGTTTCAGGCTGGAGATAAAGTTATTAAAGTCGACGGCTTAGATGTGGCCGACTGGCAAGGTTGGAGTCAATATGTCCGTGAAAGGCCTAATCAAAAGTTGACGGTCAATGTGGAGCGAAGCGGTCAGTTGCAAGAATTGTTTCTTACGCCATCATTGGTGAAAGTGGATGGTTTGGGGCAGGTGGGGCAGGCTGGTGTTGGTGTTAAGTCCGTCTCTTGGCCTGACAATATGCTAGTAACTCGTAAGTTAGGTATTGCTGCCGCTGCAAGTAAGGCTGTGGACGATACGTGGTCCAATTCGGTGATGGTTCTGGTTTCGATCAAAAAGCTGCTTCTTGGGCAGATATCGATTAAAAACTTGAGTGGTCCGATAGGCATTGCTAAAGTTGCCGGCGATTCGGCAAGAGCAGGTTTACAGTACTACTTACACTTCATGGCGGTTTTGAGCGTTTATTTGGGTGTTTTCAATTTATTGCCTATTCCAATTCTTGACGGTGGACGGATTGTATTTTGTCTTGCTGAAGGCATTAAGGGGTCTCCACTTTCTGATCGACTGAAAATGGCGGGTATGCAGCTCGGTTTGATGTTTATGGGGGTACTAATGATTATGGCGTTTTATAACGATATTCTTCGCCTCTGGTCGTGATCTTTTTTGCATTAAATTTTTCGGTTTAGAAGTACATTTATGTCGCGTGAATGGCATTAGCCTTGGCGGACAACAACAACAATTAAGTAAGAGCACATTAGCTGGTGAAATACACTTTTTGTTTTGGGCGGGCTCTCCCCGCTATATTAGCTGCGGCTAGTTTTATTATTGCTTCTAGTACTTGGGCGCAAGGTTTTCGTATTGCGGATATTCAAGTAGAGGGGTTGCAGCGAGTATCGGCCGCGCCTGTATTTGCGGCTTTACCTGTTGTCGCGGGGGATTATGCCGATAGTGAGTCGATTGCCGCTATTATGCGTGCACTATTCGCCACAGGCTTTTTTACAGATATTAAGGTATTGCATGAAGGCGATGTTTTAATTGTTCGTGTTTTTGAGCGTCCAGCGATTAGTGCCGTGACGCTTGATGGTAACAAAGCGATTAAGAGCGAGCAGCTTGAAACAGTCATGGAAGAAAATGGCCTTAAGCAGGGTGAGATTTTAAAGCGAGAAGTCTTAGATGGTTTGGTGCGTGAGCTAGAGCGCCAATACGTGTCGCAGGGGCGATACTCTGCATCAGTGGAGCCTGACATTGTTAGTCAGCCTAATAATCAAGTTGAAGTGAATATTAATATTGATGAAGGCGATGTCGCGGGTATTCAGCACATCAATATCGTGGGTAATGAAGTATTCAGTGATGAAGACTTAATTGGCTTCTTTGAGTCTAAAAAGGCGGGTTGGCTTTCTTGGATCACCAGTGATAATCGCTATGCTAAAGAGCGCTTGACGGGTGATATTGAAAAGCTAGAGTCTTTTTATCTCGACCGCGGCTACCTAGACTTTAATATCGTTTCTACGCAGGTCTCCCTTAGCGCGGATAAAAAATCGATTTTCATTACGTTGAATATCTCTGAAGGTGAGATTTATACAGTTACTGATATTGAAATCGCGGGGGATCCTGTATTACCTGAGGCAACCGTTAAACGTTTGGTATTGTTGAGAAGCGGTGAAACCTTCGCGCAGAACTTAATGACCAGTACCAGTGAATATATTACGTCGCTGTTGGGGAATGCGGGTTATACCAACGCTAAAGTTGAAGGTATACCGGACAAAAATACCGAAGATAAAACAGTAAAAGTTACATTCTTTATCGACCCGCAAAAACGTGTTTATGTGCGTCGAGTGATGTTCCGAGGTAACTCTCGCACCTCTGATGAAGTGCTGCGTCGCGAAATGCGCCAGATGGAAGCTGCTTCCGCTTCAAATTCACGCATTGAGCAAGGTAAGGTTCGGCTTGAGCGATTAGGGTTTTTCAAAGAGGTTAATGTCGAAAATATTCCTGTTCCTGGTACTGAGGATCAAGTGGATGTTCAATATTCGGTAGAAGAGCAGCACTCGGATTCGATAAGCGCCAGCTTAGGTTACTCGCAAGGCTACGGTGCTACGGTGGGTGCAAATTTACAAGTAAATAACTGGTTGGGTACCGGGAAAAAAGTGGGCATTGGTATTAATTACAATAAATATCAAACGAGCTATAACTTTTCTTATACCGACCCTTACTTTACGCCAGATGGCGTAAGTCGCGGCATTAGCTTGTACTACCAAAAGCGCGATACCGATGGACTTCAAAATACAGCCTCTTATGCAACGAATAGCTACGGCCTGAACTTAACGTTCGGTTACCCCATGACAGAAGTGCAGCGTGTTAACTTTGGCATTGGCCTTAATCACTTAGAGATTATTCCAGGGCGGTTTGTCATGGAGGAGATTAGCTCTGACTTCGTTCAACGGGACTTATCGCGTTATCCTTATTTGTATGTTAGTGAAGATGATGCGCGAACATCACGTGACCCTGACGGCGATGGTGTTCTTGAAGACTTTGCATTACCGATTGGTTATGTGACAGAGCCTATGTTGACTAACTATGTTGAACCTGGTTTTGTCGATAAACATGGTAATGATTTTAACTATGCGAGCGGTAATCTAAGCTGGGTTCGTAGTACTTTAAACCGGGGCATTCTTGCAACACGGGGTAATTTTCAATCCGTTTCTTTAGAGGTTACAAGTCCAGCCAGCGGTTTGGAGTATTTTAAATTTGAGCTTAAAGGGCAGTACTTCCAGCCGGTTACTCGCAACCTAACCTTACGCTTAAAAGCTAATTTGGGTTATGGGGATGGTTATGGTGATATGGATCGCTTGCCGTTCTTTGAGAACTTTTATGGAGGGGGCTTTGGCTCGGTTAGGGGCTTCGAAAGTAACTCTTTAGGTCCGCGTCAAACGCCTCCCGTTAGATACGATACTGTTGCGACAGATTACATCGCGCTAGATAGCAATGGGGATGGCATTAATGACGCTATTGATTCTAGAGGCGAGGCTCTTGTGTTATGCGGCGAAGATCGTCGTGACATTGTTGGAGGTTTTTTGCGGGAATGTGAGGCAAATAAACTTAGCCTTAGTATTCAGGATTTAGGGTTTAATACTCGCTCGATTGGCGGTAATGCCATTGTTGAATTGTCAACAGAGTTAATATTCCCTCTGCCCTTTATTGATGACCAGCGCTCTATGCAAATGGCCGCATTTGTTGATGCCGGTAACGTATTCGATACAGAGTGCGGTCGCTATCAGGCTAACTGTTTCAGCTTTGGTCTTGATCGTTTGGCGGCATCATACGGTTTGGGTATGACGTGGATATCGCCGATGGGGCCCTTAACTTTCAGTGTTGCTAAGCCTTTTCAGTTCAATGATTTTGAATTTCAGCAAAGAGAAACCTTTCAGTTTTCCTTTGGTTCAGGTTTCTAAAACTATAATAAACCGTGCGGATCTACTGATTCGACTCGTATTAACTATTACAGGGTGTCTATATGAAGCTTAAAACTCTTTTAGCCGCTGCCTTTTTGATGTTGGCAGCACCGTTAGCGTTTGCAGGAAAAACCGTTATTTTTAACCCGCAAGCAGCTATTTTAGGAACAGAAGCTGCAAAAGCTCGTGATGCGGAGCTTAAGGCTGATAAAGACTTCGCTGCTCTTGTTGCGAAGATTGAAAATTTGCGCGCTGAGATGATAGCCCTGCAAAAAGACGCCGAAAAAAATGGTATGACGTGGAGCGCTGATCAGCAAGCCGAGCATAAAAAGAAAATGACCTACTTGGGTGAAGACTTTCAGCTTGCTCAGAAAAAAGCGCAAGCCGAACAGAACTCTGCCGTAATGAAATTAATGCAGGAAGCCGAAGCTAAATTAGAGCCGATCTTGAAAGCCTATATGGAAGAAAAAGATATCGACCTAATTTTGCATGCGCAGGCGGTTGTTATTGCCAAGCCTGTTGCCGATATTACTATGGATATTACTGAGCGTTTAAACAAAGCGAAGTAAGCAGCGTTATTGCCATTGATTGAGAGGCGTTCTATGTCGGCAAGTTTTAGTCTGAACGATCTAGCCACATTACTTGATGCGCAGATGCTCGGTGATGGCTTGTGTGTTATTTCGGGTATTGGTGATGCTGCAACGGCTATTAAAGGTCAGGCGACATTTATCTCGAATAAAAAATATCTGCCGCAGTTAGATTCTTCTGCTGCGAGTGCGGTGTTGTTGTCGGCCCCGCTGGATAAGTGCGCTGTTGCTAATCAATTGATTGTTGCCGATCCTTATTTGGCTTATGCCAAGCTATCCCTGATTTTTGATAATCGTCCCAAAACGCCGCCATTAATTCACGCTGCTGCGACCATCGACCCTAGCGCTAAGCTTGGGGCGAATGTGCGTATAGCGGCGGGATGTGTTGTTGAGGCGGGAGCCGAAATTGGCGATAACTCAGAGTTATGTGCTGGCGCTGTTGTCGGCCCAAATGCGAAGCTTGGCGAAGATTGCTTACTGCATGCCAATGCAACAATTGCGCATCACTGTGTGTTAGGTCACCGCGTTAAAGTACACAGCGGAACCACTATTGGCTCGGATGGCTTTGGTTATGCACCATCGCGTGAAGACGGTTGGATTAAAATCCATCAGTTGGGACGCGTGGTTATAGGTGATGATGTTGAAATCGGTGCAAATTGCGCTATCGATCGCGGCGCCCTTAAAGATACTGTCATCGCTGACGGCGTCATTATCGATAACCTGGTACACATTGCGCACAACGTAACAATTGGTCGGCGCACGGCTATTGCGGGTTGCGTCGGCATTGCCGGTAGCACGGAGGTAGGGGCTGGCTGTACAATGGGCGGCTTTGTTGCCATTAACGGCCATCTCAAAATTGCTGACAATGTCCACTTTAACGGTGGTACCGTCGTGACAAAATCTATTACAGAAGCTGGGCATTATGCATCGGGATCCCCTATGCAGGATGTCCGCTCGTGGCGTCGTAATATGGTTCGTTTAAGCCAGTTAGATGAGTGGGTCGGACGTATTAAAAAGTTGGAAACTCAACAATAAAATATTGTAACTATTCAGTCACGCACGAATAGGCCGCCAAACGGGTCATTTTTTGGGCCGTTAGGCTTACAGGCATGTAAGCGTTCTTGACGCTGGAATGCCCATAAAACAATCAATTCGCCTTTTGGGTAAACTTTATTTCGAGCCCGCCTGACATCTGAATAGTTACAAAATATTAATAAAATCTAACATCACAGATCGTTAGATTTCTTGAAAGCTTGCTCTTGGGGAGTGTCGTCTATGATGGACGTGATTGAAATTCGTAAGTATTTACCGCACCGCTATCCTTTTTTATTGATTGATCGCGTTACTGAACTCACCGAAGGTGAATCAATTATCGCCTATAAAAATATCTCAATAAACGAGGGGATCTTCCAGGGGCACTTCCCCGACTACCCTGTGTTCCCTGGTGTGCTGATTCTAGAAGCTATGGCGCAAGCGTGTGGTGTACTGGGTTTTAAAACAATGGATAAGACTCCAGAAGATGGCTCTATCTACTTGTATGCTGGTGCTGATAAGGTACGCTTTAAGCGCCAAGTTGTTCCTGGTGATCAGATGTATATTGAGGCGAGTATTGTTTCTGAAAAACGCGGCATTTGGAAATTCCAGTGTGCGGCAAAAGTGGATGGCAAGATCGCTGCCGAAGCCACTATTTTGTGTGCTGATCGTGCGGTAGGTTAATCGACGTTAATCTGTTTTTATTCGGTACCCCTTAAACGTTAATACTTTGTTAGCGTTTTATTTTTTCCAGTAAGCCAAAGATAGTGGAGCCTGATATGGCGGCACCTCAAATTGATGCTAGGGCGATTGTTGACCCCAGTGCAGTAATTCATGATGACGTCGTTATTGGCCCTTTTAGTATTGTTGGGCCTGATGTAGAAATTGGTGCTGGTACGAAAATCGAACCGCATGTCATTATTAAGGGGCCGACAACAATTGGTAAGAATAATCATATTTACCAATTCTCTTCCATTGGCGAAGCTACGCCAGATTTGAAGTACGCCGGTGAACCTACAACTCTGACTATTGGCAATAATAATATTATTCGCGAAGGTGTGACCCTGCATAGGGGAACGGTACAAGATCGTGGTGATACTTATATTGGTAATGATAACTTGCTGATGGCCTATGTTCATGTAGGGCACGATAGCGTTATAGGTAACCACTGTATTTTGGTGAACAATGCGGCGCTAGCAGGGCATGTGATTGTTGGCGATTGGGCCATTTTGGGAGGCTTTACGCTTGTGCATCAACATTGCCAAATCGGTACGCACTGTTTTACCGGCATGGGTAGTGCGATAGGGAAAGATGTTCCCTCATTTATGATGGTGGCTGGCGCTCCTGCCGAAGCACGTACCATTAATGCTGAAGGGTTAAAGCGTCGTGGTTTTACCGACACTGATATATCCGCTTTAATGAAGGCCTATAAATTAATTTACCGCCGCAAATTAACACTGGATCAAGCGGTGGGTGAGCTTAAAGGGCTTGTTTGTGAAAGCGCACATGTGCAAACACTCATCGACTCACTCGAGTCTTCCTCCCGCGGTATTGTGCGCTAAATGTCGGCGCAATTGCAGGGCTCGCTCAGTTCAAATGAAAAAGTACTGCGTATAGGGATTGTTGTAGGTGAGGCTTCTGGCGACATTTTAGGCGCTGGTTTGATTAAGGCGATTAAGCAGCAATACCCCAACGCTTTGTTCGAAGGTATTGCAGGCCCTTTAATGTTAGCTGAGGGGGCGCATTCTTTTTTTCCTCAAGATCGCCTAGCGGTTATGGGATTTGTCGAGCCACTTAAGCGGCTGCCAGAAATTTTACGCATCCGAAAGTTTCTTAAACAGCATTTCATTGCTAACCCGCCGGATGTTTTTGTGGGTATCGATTCGCCCGATTTCAACCTGGATTTAGAGTTAGCCTTAAAAGAGTCAAACATAAAAACCGTACATTATGTAGGCCCCTCAGTGTGGGCTTGGAGGCAGTGGCGCATAAAAAAAATAGCGCGCGCGGTCGATAGCGTTTTAACCCTATTTCCTTTTGAACAAACCTTTTATCAAGAACGTAATATTCCGGCTGTCTGCGTTGGCCATACGCTAGCAGATAAGATCCCACTGCAGCCAGATACCTCCAAGGCGCGAGAAAAGTTAGCCATAACTGTGGCTGAGGGTGAAAAACTGTTTGCCATTTTACCCGGTAGCCGTGGCGGTGAAGTTGAGCGAATGCTACCTGTATTCTTAGCGGCCGCGCGCTTGTGTTTAAAGCAACAGCCGCAATTGAGGTTTATTATCCCAGCGGCTAACGATAAACGCCTTAAGCAAATAGAAAGCATATTGACGGACTTCACCGATTTACCTGTGACGGTATTTTTAAAGCAATCACACGATGTTATGCAGGCTTGCGATGCAGTGGTTATGGCGTCTGGTACAACAACGCTCGAGGCTATGTTGCTAAAAAAACCTATGGTTATTGCCTACAAGGTTGCTGCGTTTTCGTATTTTATTTTTTCTCGTATGGTTAAAGTGCCTTTTATTGGCTTGCCCAATTTGTTGGCCGAAAAGCAGCTGGCTAAGGAATTCATTCAAGACGATGCAACGCCTGAAGATATAGCACAAGAGATGATGCGTTTATTGGACGGCAACGTTAGGGTCGAGCTACTGGCTGAATATGAACGTTTGCATTTAATGCTTAAGCGCGGTGCCGATAAACGTGCGGCTGATGCTGTGATTCGAATTGCTGAATCACACGCTACTACCTCGCCTTAACTCCACTAATAAAGAGTTTACTATGTTAATTGCTGGTGTTGATGAGGCTGGTCGTGGTCCATTAGTTGGAAATGTTGTTGCGGCAGCGGTTATTCTAGACCCTAAGAAACCCATTGCGGGTTTGGCCGATTCTAAAGTGCTATCCGAAAAAAAGCGCAATGCGCTTTACGAACTTATTTTGCGTGACGCATTGGCTTACCATATTGCCTTTGCTTCGCCTGCAGAAATAGACGAGCTGAATATTCTGCACGCTAGTATGTTGGCCATGAAGCGTGCGGTTGAAGGTTTGTCGAAGCAGCCTAAGCATGTTCTGGTTGACGGCAATCGTCTACCCGTTTGGCACTACAGTGCAGAAGCTATTGTTAAGGGTGATGCAAAAGAGGCGTGTATTAGTGCGGCTTCTATTTTGGCTAAGGTTACGCGTGATGAGGAGATGGTCGCGCTTGATGCTTTGCACCCTAATTATGGTTTTGCCAAACATAAAGGATACCCGACTAAGGTGCATATGGAGCAGTTGAAAATTCTAGGCCCGCTGCCCGAGCATCGTCGTTCTTTCGGGCCAGTTAAGGTACTTTGTAGTCAACCTGACTTATTTTAGCGCTAAAGCTAAATTTCGGTCATGATTTTCATCATGATGTCGTTGTTTTTCTTGGCGCGTATATACTCTTCTATATCTAGGCTATACCTAAGTTAAATACGCATGCTCGACCTGTTTGAGCTTAAGGAGTAACGTGATGGCGGCGCTCAAAAGTCCTAAAGATAAAGTCGATGGGGCAACGCAAACACTTCAGGCATGGATGGCTTATAGCTGCCGCTGGGTTGAAGAAGTTGAAGCGCAGGTGTGTAATTTTCAGGGTTTTATTAAGCACCCAACGGATATCCCCTTAGACTTTTCAGTCGAGCCATCACCACCTTATGTTGCAGCTCAAATGTTGAACGTGCATGAAGGCGGTATGGTCTTTGAAACGTGTAATTCTTTGCCGATAGGTTCCAAAATTCATTTGAAGGTGAATTTGCGCGGTACCGAGCTAAATTTACAGGGTGTGGTGACACATTGTATTTCAATGGGCGATTCACGCTGTGATGTGGGCGTACAGTTTGAGGAAGATAATGAACACTATGCTATGCGAATGGTTGAGCAGGCGTGCCATATCGAACACTACCGTCAGCTGTTAAGCGAAACGGTGGGTCGAGAGCTAAGTGAAGATGAAGCGGCGGCTGAATGGATTGCGCGTTTCGCGGCGTACTTTCCGCGTTAGGGACGAGGCAATAATAGTTTATCCAATTAGGCGAAGAGATAGGCTTTCTTATCGAGGCGCTTAAAGGGGCGCATGCCGGGGCATGTAACGCTTTGAGCAACGAAGGTAAGGAGGTCGAGATCAAGTATTATTGGATGAAATATTGTTTCCTCGTCCCTTAAACCCATCTTATAAAAAGGCACACGTTTTAGTTAATACGCGTGCCTTTTGGTGGGTACTTTACGCCGCTAGTAGGCGGTCATATCGCCGGCTTAATAAATCATAGAACTGCTCTCGCAGTGTCAATATAGTGGCTTTTAAATCCCCAATTTCTTGTTCGCTAATATCTTGTCGGCCCACATAAACCTGTTTGCGGAATAGTGCGATTTTTGCGGCGTATAAACGGAGCGTTTTCTCCATTGTCTTTTCGCCCAGCATTAGCAATTTAGCCTCTGCGTCGGCCAGTTTTCTAAACTCTTCAACTAACTCGGCGTTTACGCGCTCCAGCTCCAGCTTGCGTGCGTGCGGCCAAGTCTTGCCAAAACGAGTCGACTCAATAACCAATGCAGAGTAGCGTGCAAAGCAATGATTAACGTAGCCCACCTCGCGAGAGATTTCTTCAAGGATCATAAGTCGGCGCTCTCCAGGGGAGGAGCCATCATTTTTATGTTTGAGGCGGTGAATACACCATGCGGTAATTAACGCAATGGCACCGCCAAGCGTAACTTGTAGTGCACTTAAAATTAGCGGCCAAAAGGTATCTGCTGGCATGGTGGTTTAACCTCATCAAGTAATTAAGTATCGCCTTGTCAAAAAAACGGCATATAGCCGATAATCAGAGCGTTACTGAGTCTTGAGCAAAGATCAAACCAACGTATCAATTATGTGTTTATACGTCTCTTTTTTCGTCGAAGTCTAAGCGTATTCCAGACCATTGTGTGAAGGGTAAGTGAATCCCACATTTAGCGGCCATGCGCACGACGGCGGCGAGAATGGTAGTGTTTTGAAAGCGGCATTGCTCGCGCAGTTCAAAAAATGGTAATCGCTGATGTAAGCCATTAAGGCTTCCGGAGGCTGTGCTTACGACCATAACCGGCGCCCTTGATGCGGCAGCGCGCTGGCTAAGCTCGGCGATAAGAGCGCAAAGGCCGATCTGATCTGTTTGCGACTCTGTGATGATGATTAGTGGAAGCCCGGGTTGCCAGCCTGCTCGGAATAGCCAGTCATCTTGGTAAATATCGCAGCCAATTGAGCGGTAGTTGTCGGTAATGGGCAGCAAGCTTTGGCTGAAGGCGTGTGTTTCTGGAGTATTAATGTCAGCCCACCGAAACTGCGGCCACTCTAAGGCACTAGATAAACGATGAAAGCGAGTGCTTACTCCGGCGTTAAGCTCTACACCAAGGGCAGTAGGGTGTGTTTGAAGGAAGTCCAGAACGTGCTGATCTATCCATTCGCTACGCTTAAGGGCAGCCTGCTCGTTGCCATTTAATGCTTGCACAGTATCGAGGTCTAGCTGGCTAGCAAGTAGCGATGCGGCTCGATCAAAAAATCGAGACGAGCGGTTGCCGCGCGCCCTAAGTGAAAGCGGGCTGATTAGGTCACTGCTGAATTGGGGGCTAAGCATTTGGAATCTCCTCCGTTGCGTAGATTCTAAATGATAATGATTCTCGTTTCAATGGTTAGCCTCCGGATATTTTGACGGTGTAACCTTTGCTTTCTAGCGCGGCTTTTAGCTTGTCTCGCTGCTCGCCTTGAATCTCGATAACGCCGTCTTTTACCGTGCCGCCAGTGCCGCAAACCTGCTTCAAAGCTTTAGCGAGAGTCTTGAGTTCTGCTGCCGGTAACGGTATGCCTTTGATAAGCGTAACGCCTTTGCCGCCACGTCCCTTGCTTTCGCGGTGAAGGCGAACAATACCATCGGACTCTGGGATCACTTCAGATGATTTTACGTCCTTCACTCGCCCTTGGTCTGTTGAGTAGACTAGGCGTGAGTTTTTGGATGATGCGCCTTTAGTCATTGTTCACTCCCAAAAAGCTGGCATTATACAGCCTTGAGTCGCCTCTAAAATGGACTTTCTGATGGCTTTTTCGTCTAGGTCTAGAAAATATTTCGTTTATAGATACTCATTAGTTTTAGAGGCGTTGTCGGCGGAAGCAACATACCCCAACCCTTGCGCTCTCGTCTTTCCCATTCAAATGAAAATGAATAGATACTATGTCGCCATTGCGTGAACGACTTTATAATATTATTTTTGGTACTGAATCACCGGCAGGTAAGCGCTTTGATTTAATTTTGATCTATGCCATTACGCTAAGTGTTGTTGCGTTAATGATGGATTCTGTGGTTTCTGTTAATGAACGATGGGGTTTGGCTTTTCGTTATTTTGAATGGTTTTTTACGCTGCTTTTCACGATAGAGTATGGCGTCCGCATTTATTGCTCTCCTAGCCGTTGGCTATATGTACGTAGTTTCTACGGCATTATCGATTTACTCTCTATTATTCCTGCTTACATTAGTTTGTTTATCCCTGGGACCAATTATTTATTAATGCTGCGGCTTTTTAGGGTGTTGCGGGTTTTTCGTGTATTAAAGTTAATGCGTTATATTCACGAAGGCAATTTTTTATTACGCTCTATGCTGCAGGCACGACATAAAATTTTTGTTTTCTTTATTGTTGTTTTGGTATTCGCAACCATATTTGGTTCGATAATGTTTATTGTGGAAGGCCCTGAGAATGGATTTACCAGTATCCCGCGCAGCGTGTATTGGACGATAGTTACAATTACGACCGTAGGTTACGGCGATATCACACCGCAAACGACGCTGGGGCAAATAGTGGCTTCTGCCGCTATGTTAACCGGCTATTCAATTATAGTTGTACCTACCGGTATTTTAACGGCGGAGTTTTCGCAAGAAATTCAACGCGAGCGCAATTTAATCTCTTGCCCTAATTGTGGTAAGGCAGGGCATGACAAAAGTGCGCATTTTTGTAACCGCTGCGGCGGTGCGGTGAATAATCCTAATCATTAGTTTAAGGGGCGAGGCAATAATAGTTTATCCAATTAGGCGAAGAGGGCCTGCAGGGA
>NZ_CEXWTU010000069.1:0-11022 GCF_982758155.1 Marinagarivorans sp.
TTAAGTTTGCACTCTAATCATGGCACGAAGTGGGTGGGTCCATCTTATTTCCTGCCCCTGCGAGTGAATATACCGCTCGATATCACCGTGTTCTTTGTTAGAAAAAAGCTCCGAGTCAAGATCGGTTATTATTGAATCGAGTTGCTCTTTGGCACCGGCTAAGAATGATAAATCTGGCTAATTTAAGTATGATATGTTGAGGAGGAGAGGTCTTTTTTTAGGTTAAGTTGTTTGGTAGCTTTATAAATAACACAAAACGGCCTCTTTTTCTTCTTTTTTAATTTAACTCATTAATTTTATTGTGTTTTTTTGTCGACGAAAAGGAACTACACCCATAAATATTTGTCTTTAATTATTTGCTCCATTTCTCGTAACCGAATTTTAATTAATGAAAATCTCGAGAGCCCACAGCTAGGTTTTCTAAAAGCTCCGTATAATCGTTCTAAACGACCCGCGATCACATGGGTTACATGACCTTGGCGCCCAGTAGAGCTTGTCAAAAAGTATTTTGCGTTGTCCTCCATACCGCTACGTTGGTATTTCCCGTTTTATCTTCTAGGGTTAAAATACTGTGCCTTTAGCGATTCCTGGGCGTTGGCGGCCGGTAACAATACCGGCTACGCGCACAAAACTGCCGTGGTTTATGGTGCCTTTTACAGCGACGTATTTGCAATAACGCTAAAATCTGGCCTCTTTGTTCGTAGGTGGTCATGTTTGCATCTCTTGCCGGAGAGAATGCGAGCAGCCTACTATCAGCTCACAGCTTTCTCTGCTCAGGCTATGCACTTCGTTTTTGAACCCAAGATACTTTAGTTGCAGCAATGGTGAGAGGGATCAATAACGATACCCTTTTTATCAGTAGCCATAATAATGTAAGCTACTAACTTAATCTGGATCAATCCCATACCCAACCTATTATTTAACTAACATTCGACTATGAGTTGACATAATCATTATCAATAATCTGAGATTACAGCAATGACTAAAAGCAGATATTGTGTTTTGCCTTTTGTTCACATGCATCTTGCCAGTGGGGGCCGAGCACAACCATGTTGCATTAACCCGTTGAACATTGGCAATGCATCCAGCGAATCCTTAGGGGATATATGGACAGGAAAGAAAATAACTAAATTGCGAAAAAATCTCCTAGGATCAGGCGATAAGAGCTGTAATGTCTGCTATCAAAAAGAAGCCGCTGGCGACGAGAGCCTGCGACAACTGAGTAATCGAAGTTTTGCGAAATATGTGAATACTGATAGTATCAAATATACCGAATATCCGAAGTCATTGGATATTCGACTTTCAAACCTGTGTAATTTGAAGTGCAGAACCTGTTGGCATGGTTCAAGCTCGGCCTGGTACGGGGATGCAGTAAAGCTTGGTAAAAGCTACGGTGAAAAAGCCCTCATTCAAACCGAAAACGTAGATTCTGTACTCAAGCAGTTAGATCAATATCTACCGGGAGTAGAGGAGGTATATTTCGCTGGTGGTGAACCCCTATTGATGGATGAGCATTATCATATCCTATCCCATCTCGATAGGTTAAAGCGCCATAATGTTAGGCTCCACTACAGTACGAATTTCACTAAATTACACTATGGTGAACATAACCTACTGGATATTTGGAAGCGATTTAAAAACTTGGCACTTGTTGTCAGCATCGATGGTATAGATGAAGATTTTGGCTATATCAGACATGGAGGTCGCTATGGTGATGTAATAGCGAATATGCGTAAAGTAAAATCTAATGTGCCACAGGCAAAGATATCTATAAGCATAACAGTGAGTATATTTAATATATTTTCGATAACAAAAGTAATAGACCGATTGTTGTCAGAAAATGTTGTTGATAATCAATCTCTATACTTTAATATTCTCGAAACGCCTGAAATATTCAACATAAAAATTATGTCCGCCTCGCAGCGCGACAAAGTAGATCAATCTATTAAAGAATATATTTATTTAAAACGCGATATTAATCCTTATATTGCCGAGCGTTTAGGCGATATTTTGGTTTATTTAAATTCAGGTGATCTGGGGCAGTATCGCGAAGAGTTTTCTCGCATTACGAAACAGCTGGATAAGATTAGGGGTGAAGACTTTGAAACACAATTCTCCGAAACTCAAGAGTTAATAGATATCATAAATATCGATTAGTAAAGCATATTTATATTGTTGTGAATACATAAACTAAGTTAGCTTTTCCATACGGCGGGTTTAGGGAGCAAATCGCTTAGCCCTCCTAGCGAAACTTTATCGCATAGAAATATCTCATCACTTAAAAAATCGACGAACCTGCCATGATCAGGGTGTGAACTTTTATGTATTGCTTTCGAACGGTACTCTTCCTCGGAAAAGGTGCCCCAATTGTCGAGTGTTAAAAAGTTACATGTGTCCGCGTTCCATTTATATGAAAGTTCTATAAAGCTCTTCATTTCGTGCCAATTATTATCTTGAACGACAAAACTTATAACAAGCCTTTCAAAATATCCTGCTTGTTGAAGTTCGGCAATAAATTCCATATTTTCCTTCAATATCCCCCAATCTCCACCACGCCTGTTAACTATGTACGACGCTTCACTGGCAGCGTCAATTGAGACCTCCGTATACCCAATGCGGTGATGAATATGCGGAATTTGTTCCCAGCGATTGCGAGTAAAAAGCTGTGCATTAGTATGGATTCGGAATCTGGGTTTTGTATACTTTTTGAAAATATCTCCCGAAAGCAAATCCCAAAAATGTCTGCCGCCGAAGGGGTCACCGGAGCCAGTGATATAGATGGTATTAAGTTGGTCTCCAAAAGCCTCTAAGTATTGCTCAACAATGCGATAATTTTTTTCTCGTTCTGCTTTGTTTGAGTGCACGTAATCTTGACGGCATGAGGGGCACGATAGATTGCAAGAGTAGTCGTGTGCAAGATTCAAAGTGTCCGGCGAGGTTGATGTAGAGTCGACGAGAGCTTGGTAGTGAGCAACTTCGCTTTCAGTGGCATATTTCACGGGCCCAGAAACTTC
The DNA here is from genome assembly GCF_982758155.1 of Marinagarivorans sp. NCBI lineage: Bacteria > Pseudomonadati > Pseudomonadota > Gammaproteobacteria > Cellvibrionales > Cellvibrionaceae > Marinagarivorans > Marinagarivorans sp. Next base: position 3,015 of record NZ_CEXWTU010000069.1, read on the forward strand.
GGTCAAATGTTTGCAAAATTCTTTACTACAGAATTGAAAGGATTCATCGAGAACTGATTGTCGAATTGCTTTAGCCTTATCGCTATGCCAAAGATCGAGGGGCTTTGTCGTATGCGGGTCACCTATAGATGTCTTTAGCCAGCCTGGGCAGCAAAGAAACGCCTCTCCACGACTACGAGGGGTGAGCTCGAGCCACTCGAAGGGTTTTGTACAAATTAAGCGCCCCTGTGAGGGTGATGTGTTTCGCATTTAGCGGTTCCCATAATATCAGCAATGTTAAAAGAATATCAAAAGAATAGGACTAAAGTAAGTCTTGCTTCAGAATCTAATATGTTACTATGTGTTTATCGATTACGGTAAGGTTTCCTCATTAGTGGCGCGAGATTAAAGACACCATGGAAGATAAATCCATGCCTGAAATGAGTTTATCTCAAGGCTTAAAGTACATTTACCGCGGTGTGTGGAAGTACGTATATGGTTTCCGTCATTTATATATCTTAGCATTAGTGCTCCAAGGTATAGCAGACTTAATAGCAATATCTATTCCCGTACTTATTGGCTACGCAATTAATGAACTTCAGCGCTTAAGCGACGAAGGTGTTCTCAATGCATTTAAATACATTGTAATAGTTTTGTGTTTGGTGCTAGTGAGGTGGGTCGCTTATGCACCGGGTCGATTACTAGAGAGAAACGCCGCGTTAAACGTGCGAACTGCTGTGCTGAAAGATTTGACAAACACGGCGATCTACGCACCTCTCTCTTTTCACGACACTCGACGATCGGTAGAGCTCACTCAATATATCAATCAAATTGTTACTGCGATCTTCAGTTTTTCACAGAGTCAGTTTCTATACATTAGAACTGCAATTACTATTTTTATTCCTTTGGTTATTCTATATATCCTTTCCCCGATGATTGGTTTCTTGTCAACAATCGGTTATGCATCGCTTCTTTTGCTGATAATACACTTCGATAGAAAAGCTTACGCAGTAAATAAAGCCGCTTACGATACATCGCGTAAACATTTCAATATATTCTCCGACTGTGTATCGAACATCCTTTCGATAGTCACTCTGAGAAAGCAAAAAATTGCAATGTCTCAGATCGAGCAGAAACTTGATGAAACGATAGACCCCTTTAAAAAAGACTTCACAATTAATGAACTCAGATGGTTGGCCACGGACTTATTTTCCAGTTTCGTATTTTTTGGGACTCTGATCTTTTACGTATATCAAGAATATTCTAAAGTTGGTGCCTCAGCCATCGCGTTGGGCGGTGTTTATATGGTCATTGAATACGGCCGGCAACTCAGTGCTGTGGTAAATGATTTAGTAAGACACGCATCAGAGTTAAATGGATATGTAGCTGGATACTCGGCAAAGGTACTATTCGACAGCGTAGAAGAGGTCGCACAAACTTGGCGTAATGACAGTGTCTCGGTCAATGACACCTGGTCATCGCTCAAAATTTCTGACGCGCTTTTACCCGCGTCACAAAATCGGCCACGTCTTAATTACCTATCACTTGAATTAAAAAGAGGCAAATCTTATGCGCTTGTGGGTAAAAGTGGTGCAGGTAAAACAAGTTTGCTGAAGGTACTAGCCGGAGTTGAGACATTAGCTTCCGGTAAGGTTTGCTTAGACGACACACCTGCCACACAGCAATATCTCGCTAGCCAGGCAACATTGATATGCCAAGAGGTTCAGATATTTGACGGAAGCTTGCGATACAATATCGTATTTGGTGGTGATCACGAGGATGAAGCTCTCGAAAAAATGACGCAAATATCTTGTATTTCTGATTTCGCCGATAACTTAGACAGGGACTTGGTTGCTGGTGCATTATCTGGCGGTCAGCGACAGCGTGTAGCATTGGCTCGTGGCTTACTGGTTGCAAAAGACACTACGTTAATCTTAGTTGATGAGCCGGGAGCCAGTCTTGATTTGGAAACTGAGCAACGCGTGCTTACCGGAATTCTTACGAGCTTTCCAGAGGCCTGTATCGTGGTTTCTCTTCACAATATGGAGCTTGTACAAATATTTGATAAAGTTATCCAAATGTCGGACGGAGAGGCTCATCAAGTTGTTGATGGCGGTAATGGTACTGTTACGTGGAAAGGAGCAGAGCATAACCTCATTGATTGATTTTAATGTGTGCAGGCGGTGGGTGAGTTTACTTCCAACCTATTTTTTGGATTCTTTACCTCTGCTGGAACCGCCTAAAAAACTTATTAGTTTTTGGGTGCGCCACTAAGTATTTAATTTGCCATCCAAATATTGGATATGTTTCTAGAATGTTAGCTATGTTGAGGTGTATTAATGAGTATTGTGGGATATAAGTCAGGTGGTCATGATGGGAGTGTCTGCTCAATAGTCGATGGAAAACTTGTCTTTAGCATTGAAGGAGAGAAAGATACTGGCCCTCGTCACAGTCTCGTAAATCAAAGTGACTTTGAGGCAATTATTCACAAAAACAATGTCGAGCCTACCGTCATTTGTGGTGATAGCTCGGCCTTTTCCTTAGCGGACTGTGATAATTACTCAGGGATATCACTTAACGACATTTACTCGAGTAAAGCTACATTCGGTGGTAAAAACTACGATTATCTTTCTGTTCCTCATGAGCTTTCACATATTATAGGGTCACTGGCTCTGAGTGATATTCCTGTTGGCCAGCATTGTTACGTGCTGGTATGGGAGGGGTATTTGGGGTGTTTATACTACGTTAATGACAAAATGGAGGTGAGCAGAGTAGGGGATGGTTCGCCGATGCTGGATTACCCAGGTTTGCGTTATGCGCTCCCTTACCATGCTACCGGACGCTGTGAGCTATTCGGCCATGAGGCGGCGGGAAAAATAATGGCGCTAGCGGGGCTTGAAGGTAGCCAAAATTGTGATGGCAGTAAAGAACAAGAAATTGCTGAATTAATCGTCAATGCGGAAATTTCTTACAAAATGGGGCGGGTAGCTTTAAATCGCAGTTGGACTAATTTGTATGATAAGTTGGAATATCTACGCTACGTTCCAGCCTCAGACGAACGAATGGTTCGGCTATGTCGGTCCGTGCAAGATCAATTATATTCACGTTGCTTATCCTATTTGAAAGCCAATGTAACGTCTAAGCTACCATTAGTCATTACCGGTGGTTGCGGACTTAATTGTGAATGGAATACACAGTTACGTGAAAGTGGCCTATTCGAATCAGTTTTTGTACCGCCTGTGCCAAACGATACGGGTATCGCAATTGGTGCAGCAGCAACCGCACAATTAATACAGACAGGGCAGCAAAGGCTCGAATGGGATGTTTATTGTGGCGAAGAGTTTAGAGAGCAGCAGGGAGATCTGGAGCAATTTGGTTATAAAAAACTCCCACTAGATTTTAGCCGCCTTTGTGAATTAATTTACGATAAAGAAGAAGTTGTAGTGTGGGTCCAAGGCCGATACGAAATGGGCCCAAGAGCCCTGTGCAATCGATCTTTGATAGCTTCCCCATTGAGCGAAAAAGTTCGTGATAGATTAAATCAAATAAAGCAGCGAGAATTTTTTAGACCGGTCGCACCGGTTTGTTTAGAAGAGGATGTCTCTGAGCATTTCGAGTGGTCAGGACCGAGTCCATACATGCTGTATTTTCAGCAGGTGAAATCTAAACAGTTAAAGGCAGTCACTCATTTCGATTGTACGGCAAGAGTTCAAACCGTTAATGCGTCCCAGAACCCAATTATGCATCAGTTGCTTCAAGAGTGTAAAAAGTATTCGGGTTACGGGGTACTCTGCAATACATCCTTCAATTTTCGAGGGGCAGGGTTTATCAATAACACGCACCATGTGATGAATTTTGCCCATGAAACCGGAGTTAACGCGTTTGTAATTGGCGACTGGATGTACATTAAGAATTCAATTGTTTAGTCCGTTGATCAAGGTTAGCTTTTCAGAAAAGTTAACCTTCGAAAGTCTCGATTCATCGAAAATATTTAATGATCCATTTGGTACTGCCTAGGCAGCATCAAATGGCGCCCTATGCTGTCGAACAAAATTCATTGCCAGAGGGATGGAGGCGATCATTCCTTGTCGAAAATACCTTCCCGCCGTGTAATAAATATTATTCTGTTGTAAAAGCCGAAGTAATGTTGCCTGACCATCGCAAGTCAAACAAATGTTCTCATAGAGCCCAGATATGGCATTGGGAGTTGTTTCGCTTAGCGCGATTAAATCGCCAAACTCAACTAAAGGGTGCCTCCGTAAATTACCCTCGAGAGTTTCAAGCTCCGCATCATCAAGTTTTAACTCGTCTCTTATTTGCTCCAAAGTAGTGCCTGATCGAATCATAAAACCCTCGGGAATACCAAAGGGTATTTTTACGTCTTTATAAATCGCTTTATAAAGGCTTAAAAATAGCCGGTCAAACTCTTGGTACATATCCGACATGATTAAGGCTGAGCATATGGAATATTGAACACCTACCCAAATATCATTGGCTTGGAATTGAACGGATTGCCGGCCGTCTTTAGGGCAACTATTGCATACGCCTACACCATTGCGATAAAAACTCGCAGTTAGCATTGTGCTGAGTGCGCGTTGTCTTTTAGGTTTTGGTGTAATGGGAGGCAGCCCTAATAACATTAGGTAAGTATCTGCCAGTAGCTGACCTGCGACGACTGAATCAGAGTCATTGCGACTGCGGTCTGAGTCAGTTGCCCAAACGTTAGGAAGCCTCGTATATAATAATTGCTTTCTGAACACTTTTTTACCGAGGCCGCTATTGGAGGCTTCGGTTGCATCGTTGAAAGCTCCGTCGCTGGTAATGAAGTCGTTAAGGTGCTGTACCAACTCCGCAGCAGATGTAGATGGCCCGATTTTCATGTATTGACTTAAAAAATTTATTAACTCAGCGTTATATTCCGATTTAAAGTCAGTGCTGATAATGGGATCATAACAAGAGTGATAATAGCCTTCTTTTTCATCCCAAAGCCACGCATTTAAATCCTTTGTTGCAGCTACCTCCATTTTTTTGAATTTATCTAAATCATTAGGCTTATCGAGAATATCGGCAATTTCAATAACTGCCCTTAAAGCGGCGACCCATAATGTTGCCGAGTAAACGGTAACCCCGCTATTCTCAATATTATCGAAAGTATCGGAGGTTCCTCGGGTAATCGGCAGGTTAACTCCTTCGTGCATGTTGACTCGAATGTTGTCCAGGCATTTCTCGATCGAATCCCAGCACTTTAATAGAAATTCGGTGTCAGGGTCGGATTGATATGCTCTTAGCGTTAGTAAAACGAATTTTGGTGCTAAATCGAGCCAGTGGTGCACGTTATGCCAACAATAAGCATTAGGGGCAGGGTCAAAGACGCTACCGAGGTCATGCGGAACAAAACCAGATAGTTTCCTTGCACCAATAAACTCAGAAGGAACCACATTGCCTTGATTAAAATAGCCGAAGCGATGGTGCCGCCGCGCGGTAAGGTCTTGATTAAGAATTTCTTTGGCAAAAAGTAGAATATTCTCTTTATCAGCCGTTGGATGAAGTGCTAGTAATGTAAAAGATCCGTAAAAATACACATCCAATGAGTTGTAAAAGGGGTAATCAATAGACTCTCGCACCAACATCGCACCTTGGTCAGTCCACTGGCTACCTTCGGCCAGAAACGAATAACTGTTGAGTAGCATCTCTGAAATTTGCTGAGTGCATTTTAAAGGCGAAATAGACAATGTGAAATCTTGAATAATCGACGTCGCGGAAAGAGCCGTTTGTGATTGCTTAAGCTCAGTATCGATGACGTCTCTATTGTGTATATAGTATTTAGTAATGTGAATAGGAAGTTCACTTTTTTCAATGTCTTCAAAGTGCTTTCGATACGATTTTAATGGCAGTGGAGACTGCATATAAACTTCATCAAAACAATTTATGGCGAGAAATCGAAGTTTTTTACTTTGTTTGGGCGCTAGGTATGCGTTTACAGATAGTCCACCGCCTTTCGTTTCTTTTCCACAGTTCATATTACTGCCAATGTATCTAGCAGGAACACCGGAAAATAACGAGCTTTGAATGACATAACTTTCTTGGTCCATTAGCATGTCTTCATTTACATGAATGTAAATGTCAGGATCCTCACTATAAACCCCAAACAAAAATTGGTTGGCGCCATCGATTGATTGAAAAAGGATGCCCGTAAACTTACCTTTAGCTAAAGAAAAATTGATCGACTTTCTTACGCTATTACCTAAGCGTCTTGTAAAATTAAATTCTGCGTCTTGACTAGCACCGCGTTGCTTGATTACTTCATAGCCGGTAAAGTCTTCGATCGTTTGCGTTAGCCCAATTTCGTATTCAAGCGCACAGTCGTCGTTAATGATTTCAAATTCGGACCAAAATATAGGGAGTGACGAGAATATACTGCTTTGACATAGCCCAGGAGACGAATGATTTTTTTGGATACGACAGGCGTGTTCACCAGATTTGTATTGCGTTGTAGATTGCGGGTAGTTTGCGCAATACCACATATCCTCAAGAGGGTAATTATTTTGCCAATTGGTTGTTCCCCCCCCGCCTATTAAACAGGTAGAATATGATTTTTGATCCGATATGCTCCCGGGGAAAAGATCAAATAGAAAACTTCTGTTTAAGCGCCTAAAATCAGATTTTTCAGCTAGCGCTAATGTGCGCTGAGAGGTTTTCACATTGCTATTACGCGCGTGTTGGATGTTATCACTGTAAAAGGTTTCAATCTCCAGCCATTTATTTATCAAATCGTCAATTTCGAAATCAGAGGGTCTCTTTTCGAATTTGACGCGTTCGCCGTCAACGTATACTGGAGTCGCTTCAAGAAATGTTAAGAAATCATTTGAGTTGTGTACCCTAAGCCCATTTTGGATGGTAGATGATTCTTTATAGAAATACTTTGCGAACTCTATCGAACAGTCTTGCGTTCCCGTGATAAACAATCCATGTTTAAAATTGATAGATGCAGTATGCCCTGCAGGGTTGAGCGTGCAGGTGGAGCCCATTCCCCCTAATGACATCCCTGTGTTCTGAGGTGTCGTGGATACTGGGACATGCCACTGCTGAATATATTCATACATACCACTGCGGGACAGGAGATCACTAACGGGTTGATATTTCATTAAAACGTACTCGTCTAACGCTAGAATATTGTAGTAGTTATCAATCGTGAAAATATTGGACTACATCGATATATCCACAATTACTGTAGTTTATGAAAGAATCCAAACTTTTAAAATCATAACACTTTACAAGTAACCCAGCATCTCTCGCGAGAATGACAAAGACGAAGCTATCTTTCATGTAACGAGTAACATACTAGCGATTTCATCGCCGGAAAACTGAATCTATTATGAAAATTAAAAAACTATGATCTATTTCAATCCCACTTCAGCATCCGCAATAGCGCTGCTTCGCAATTAAGGTCTAAGGCTACAGCGCTTGGTATGCCCAAAGTACACCTTATGCAGTGGCCGCCGCGTTAAAAGCATAAATGCGGAGTTGATCCGCGACGGTAGCGGTTATTTGCCAGACTCAGTATCGGCAAATGGCCATGTTGACTTTCGCAGGGATAAGAGTGCCCTTAACGGCCAGCACAAATAATGCACCGCCAACCACAGTGAAGCCGGTTGCGATGACATTAACATTGTACCTGTTCTTTATTTTGGCTGAATGCGAGTACATTGAAGTGCGATTTTAACGTTGTAGAAAACAGAGCGTAATCGGAGGTGTTGGCTGTTACTAGTGGTAGACTTGGTGAGAATTCTTGCCACAACGTCGCAATGCTGGCTGGCGGTTGCAGTGCTAGCTGTTGTCCTGCCACGTTAAGCAACTGGCATTGTTTTTGCCAACCAAGCCCCAAGCGCAGCGCAGCAGGTGAGCTCTGACGCTGGCTGAGCCAAGGATGGTGTATCGCGAAGATAACTTTGGCTTCACTAGTCAGTAGGTGGCACTTGCGCAGTTCTGGGTAACTGAGTGAATCTGCCCAAGCGAGTACGACACAGTG
>NZ_CEXWTU010000069.1:11032-21052 GCF_982758155.1 Marinagarivorans sp.
GTGTCGTACTCGCTTGGGCGTGACAATAAATGGTCGAGCGCTAAACCGGCTTGTACCAAGCTTGCTGCATAGGGTATCCGGGGTACATTAATCAGTGCAATGGTATGGCTTGCTTGCATTTGGTTTTTCAGCTAGGGCAATCACAATAACCATTCACTACCGCTGCTTTGCAGGGCTACATCAATCAGCCCATCGTCTGGCCAGCCACCCGAACGCAAGGTTGCATCCAATGCCGCAAACCCAGTGGGCTCGGTTACAAGGAAGTAGTAGTGTCAAATTTAAATCCGCGACAGACATCCACGCACAAGGCACTCATTGTTTGTGGGTGGGTTTTGCTCAGGCATAATAATATCATGCGTGTTCTGTTTGTACATACAGTTTTCGAATGGCAAGTACATTCGCCAAGGGAGTGTTCAGATTATTAAGCTATAGGGACGAGGAAACAATATTTCATCCCCCAATGCTTGATATCGATACCCTTACCTTTGTTGCTCAAAGTATATGCCCAGCATGCGCCCCTTTAAGAGCCTCGATAAGAATGTCTATCCCATCCCTAATTGATAAGCTATTATTGCCTCGTCCCATAAGCTGGGCTTGGTTTTCTTGCCTTAAATTAGAGGGGCAACAGCTAAACAGACATCACCATACGCAATAATGCAGGACTATAATCTTGTATATTTTGTCGTGCACTAATTTCATCGTCACCGGCCAATTTCTTTGTCATTAAATCGGCGACTAATCTTGTTGTTGATTGACTAAAGCCGGGAAAATATTCAGCCTGATAAACAAGGCTGGGTTCGCTGGCAAGGATAAACCCAGCAAAAAACACGTCGGGCCAAGCGTCATTTAAATCACAAAAATTATCCCATAGGCTGAGTATGCTAATGGGCTTAGTTTTATCAATGACTTTTTCAGCTTCCTGTGGAAAACGTTCAAAGGCCAGTGCCCAGCAAAAGCGTGATTTTGCTTGGTCGTTTAAATAATAAAAGGCATTGGCTAAGCGAACGAGCAATTCACAATGTTCGTAAGTTAAAGCTTCGTTTAAGAGTTGCCGGGTGACGGTTTGCCAATCGGGAATTTGGGCAATGGCATAACTGGTGTGTAACTTAGGGGTATTCGAATCATAGGGAATATCACCTAAATTATTAGCAAACCTTTTCCACGCTACTGCAAGGTAGTCCCTAGCGCCACGCTGAAGAAGCTTTTGTGCCAAAGGCGATACTTCATCTTCTAAGCCTGCAAGTTCCGCTGTAATGGCTTCTACGGGAATCTCAGTGTTTTGCGTAATATGTTGGCTGTAGAGTAATAAGCTTTGATAACCACCCAGCTTATTGTTATTGGGATTGAGTTTGGTTAACTCTTTGATGAATGCACTGGCATTATCAAATTGGCGGTTAGCTAAGGCATCACATAATTTGTTTTCGGTAACAATGGCCGAATTATCCATAAATAAATCAAGCTGCGGTACATCTTGTGCACGCAACCATTTTTTACAAAAAGCTTCCTGTAGTACGCTATCAGTATCAATGCGTAAATATTTTTGCTGTTGCCCATCCCAGGCCAAATAGGTTTGCTGTTCCTCGCATAATTTTAATTTTTTACACAGTTTATTCGCCTGACCACTTAGCTCAATAAGTTGTTTTTTATCGAGGTTGATCAGGAGGGTTAAAACGGTTTGTTTACCGTAACGCCATTGCTCGTAATCACTGTAGGCTAGGTGGCCGTTTTCTAATAACCAGTCTAATAAATTAAACTGTCCATGTTGGCCTAAAAAGTTATCAACAGCGGCAATGTTTATCATAAGGCGGGTTCAAAGCTTGAGTTTTTTGAGGGGTGCCGATGTTAATGGTTTTAGCACGCGAAGGGTAGGCTTTCTAATGTAAGTAAGGACTAACTATTATGCAAAGCTAATAGCTAGTCTCTAGGCACGGCTATGGAAAGCCATTAAGCAACTAAACACGCGACTCCTGAAACTGTAAGTCGGCAAGCCGTTTATAGAGTGGAGAGTGCTCGAGTAACGTCTCATGGTTACCTTGAGCTACCAGTTGACCTTGTTCAAGTACGGCAATAGAGTCGGCGTGTAATATCGTTGATAGCCGGTGGGCAATGATGATAGTGGTTCTATTTTTCATGAGTACATCTAATGCTTGTTGTACGTGGTGTTCGCTTTCGGCGTCCAGTGCGCTGGTGGCTTCGTCGAGCAAGAGTATTTTAGGGTCTTTTAGTATTGCACGGGCAATGGCTAGCCGCTGTTTTTGCCCACCGGATAAGCGCGTACCTTTCTCGCCTAAGTGACTGTTGTAGCCATCAGGTAACTGCTCAATAAATTCATGGGCATGCGCGGCTTTGGCGGCTGCAATAACCTGCTCGTCGCTGGCATCGGGTTTACCGTAGCGAATGTTGTACCAAACATTTTCGGTAAACAGTGCAGGCTCCTGCGGTACTACAGCCAACTGTAAACGTAAGGTGGCTGTATCAAGTTCTTTAATATCAACCCCGTTCAAATGAATACTGCCTTTAGTGGGATCATAAAAGCGCTGTAATAATTCAAATAATGTCGATTTCCCCGCACCAGAAGGCCCGACCAATGCCAAACTTTGGCCAGAATGAATATGCAAATTTAAATCGCGCAAAGCAGCTGTATCTGGCCGCGATGGATAATGAAAGTTTACGTCTTTAAACATTAGTAGCGGTATTTCTGATGGCGCTTCGGCCACAAGATCATTATTGTTTGGCTGAATACTACTTATCGCTTTATTGGCTAGAACGGGTATTAAGCTTTTAACATTGAGTAAATCAATAAGACGTTCAGTGGCACCGGTTGCCCTTTGTAATTCGCCATACACTTCTGAAATAGTCGCAACAGCCGATCCCATCATAATGGCGTAAAAAACAAAAGCGGCCAGGTCGCCACCACTCATTCGCCCTGCAATCATGTCATTACCGCCTACCCACAGTAATCCACTGATGGCGCCGAACATTAACAATATGACAATGGCAATTAATAAAGCGCGTTGGCGAACTCGATTTTTAGCGACCACAAAAGCGCCTTCCACCTCACGAGCAAAAGCACGGCTTTCATGTTCCTCATGAGTATAACTTTGCACGGTTTTAATGTGCTGAATGATCTCGCCGGCGTAAGAGCCCACATCGGCGATAGAATCTTGGCTATCTTTTGAGAGTTTTCGTACACGGCGGCCATAAAGCACTATCGGTAGCAGTATTAATGGCACACCAATTAATACAATTAAGCTGAGCTTTAAGTTGGTGAATAATAAAAGTACCAATGCGCCCACAAACGTTAGTGTGCTGCGTAGCGCCATCGAAAAAGATGAACCAATAATATTTTGTAGCAAAGTGGTGTCGGTGGTGAGGCGGGACATTATTTCACCGCTTCTGTTAGTTTCGAAATAACTCGGGTGCAGTGTAATAATATGATCAAACACGGCTTTGCGTAGGTCGGCCACTACCCGTTCGCCCAACCAAGAGACTAAATAAAAACGCGTATAAGTACCTAGTGACATTAAAAATGCTAAGCCAATAATTATTACAACAGCGCTGGTTAATGCATCGCTTGATTGAGCAACAAAGCCCTCATCAATTAATAATCGCACCCCTTGGCCAATAGACAAAGTAATTGCCGCGGTAAACACCAGAGCTAGGCCCGCGAACAGCAACGTTTTACTGTAGGGGCGCATAAACTGCCAAAGTGATAATAGTACCGAGAGTGAATTGGCTTTACCCGCAACGCTATCGTTTTGTTTGAGCGGGCTTGATACGCTATTGTCTTGAGTGCTTCCGGGGCTGGTATTTTTTGTCATAGTGGGCTCGGCTATAGCTATCAGTAGTAGTCTATTGATAGCTGAAATAATAGGTAGTTCTGGGTGTGGCCTTTTAGCCTAAATTTAACTTCGGTAAAGTAATGATCAGTTGTCAATTTTGATAGATTATTGCATTAGTTAAGTACTTGGTGGCATTGGAACGGCTATGCCAGAAATGTAATCTATACCGGGGCGGCGTAGCGAAAAGGCTAAGATGTTAAATTATTTACTTTTCTTCTGCCCACAAGCTCAATAACTCTTCCAACTTCATTGAAAATTTAGCCCCTGTTTGCTGCGCTTGGTTATTAATCGTATTTCCCAATTCTGCTTTACGCGCCTGTAATGCGGCTATTTTTTCTTCTATGGTATTTTCGGCGATTAACTTATACACAAATACTGCATTTTTTTGCCCAATGCGGTGGGCGCGGTCGGTGGCTTGTTGTTCGGCGGCGCTGTTCCACCAAGGGTCGTAATGTATTACGGTATCGGCGCGGGTTAAGTTTAGGCCTACGCCGCCGGCTTTTAAACTAATTAAAAATACGGGGAATTCACCTGCTTGAAATTTATCCACAAGGTCTTGTCGTTTCTGCGTTTTTCCTGTGAGTAAACCGTAACTTATCCCCAGCCGTTTTAAATCTTCTGCCAAAATATCGAGCATTGTCGTAAATTGTGAAAAGATTAAAATTCCTCGGCCTTCGGCGGCAAGTTCTGTTGCCATTTCTATACAGTGTTGGCGTTTAGCGCTGGGAATGCTGGCATCACCCAGCAAGGCTGGGTCGCAGCAGGCTTGGCGCAGTTTTAATAATGCGCTTAAAACAAAAAGTTGTTGTTCGCCTTGGTTTTCAGTGCCTTCTAAACTTTGTTGGAGTTCTTGCCAGGTATTATTTTTGATGCTTTCGTAAAATTGTGTTTGTTGTTCGCCTAAGTCGATGGTTTGCAGTATTTCGGTCTTTTTGGGTAGGTCTTTAGCGACGGCTTGTTTGGTGCGGCGCAGCATAAAAGGTGATATTCGCTTTAATAGCTGCTCCATTTTTTTACTATTACCATCTTGTTCGATGGGTTTTTGATAGTGAAATTTAAAGTCGTTTAGGTTACCCAAGCAGTTAGGCATTAAAAAGTTGAGTAAAGCCCATAGCTCAACAAGGTTATTTTCTACGGGTGTGCCCGATAAACACAATTTGTTTTGTGCCTGTACATTTTTAATGGCCATATGCGTTTTGGTACGCGGATTTTTAATGTTTTGAGCTTCATCTAGAATTAACCAACTAAATTCAGTTTTTTCGAAAAAAGTCGCATCGTTAATAATGAGTTGGTACGACGTTAACAAAATATGGTGAGGTTGATCGTCGTAGCACATTTTACGGCTAGTACCGTGGTGAATAAGCACCTTAAGGTGCGGTGCAAACTTGGTGCATTCATTAAGCCAGTTATGCAGTAAGCTGGTAGGCATGACTACCAATGCGGGCAGCTGCTTTGGATTATTGGCAAACTCTAAACTAAGGTGCGAGATGGTTTGTAGCGTTTTACCTAAACCCATATCGTCGGCAAGAAGCCCATTTACACCGCAGTTTTTAAGATGCTGCACCCAGCAAACCCCAAGCCATTGGTAAGGTCTTAGCGTAGCGTTAACGCCACAGTCGGCCTGCTCTACTACAGTGGGGGGCTGTTTTAATTGCCGGCTAATATCTAAAGCTTCGATATCACCTTGCCAATGGCTGTTTTCTGGCAGTAGGGTTTCTAGTTGTTGTAATCGGGATTGTTGGTTGGGATGAAAACTAAGGCTGCCACGACCGCTCGTTAATAAATCGCCAAATTCTTCTGTCAGTGAAATTAAACGCTCGCCGGGCATTAAAATAATGCGCCCATCGTTGAGTGTGAGCTGTATATCGCCTGTGCTATTAGATAAATTGTATTGCTGAATTTGGTCTAGTAAAGCAAGTAGGTTGATGTTTTCTTTATCGCCGTTTTCATTATGAACTTGTAAAAATAGATCGACTTGTAAAAAACCGCTACTACTTTTTGTTAGTTCACTGAGCCAGCCTTCTGTTTGGATATAGTGGCGTTTAAAGTTATTGTCGATTCGAAAGATAAAACCACTCTTATCCAATGTTATTTTTTCTTGTAGAAAAAACTGTTGCCAAATAACATCTTGCGAAGCACTAAAGCCAACAGTATTTAAATCAAAGGGTTTACAGCTTTTAGTGAATTGCTTTTTAAAGGCTTTTTCGAGTTCTGGTTTTCGTTGAAAATAAAAGAGCGCATCATTTAATACAACATAATGAGCTACTGAATCGTTTTCATTAAACCATGTGCAGTAATGCTTACTGATATAAACAAAGTTTAGATTTATAACATCAGTATTTTTTCCGTTATGGTAAATGTTGTCACACAGAATACCGCCCCTAACCTGCGCATCTAGTGGGGTAGCGGAAGCTAAGGAGGGTAGCGGAAGTTTTAGCGCTGCCCACTTGTTACTGTACTTATCTAAAAATTGGGGAATGTCTTCAGCGATTAATGAGTAATTCAAAGCCTTTAACGTCGTAATTATTTCTTGTTCTTGTATCAACGTTAACGGCTGAGATGAATCATTGCTATTTGGCCGAACGGTTAAATCACAGAGTGTGATATCCATTTTTTCTGGCTTTGCATTTAATGCAAAAACAGTTAATTCATCATAACCTTGAAATAACTGAATACTATCGGTGGCCTGCGGGAGTAACTGCTGTGTACCGTTGGGTAATTGTTGCCAATCTAAGGTGGATGTTATGACTGTACCAGAGCTAATCTTCATTGGTATAGCTTGCACATGATGCTGTAAATAGACGCGCTCGCTGGAGCAGAGTTCCTGCCAGAATGTATTGACCACTTGAGTTTTTATTGGCGGCCAACCGGCTTGTGTCGGGTTGGCCAGTAAATATTGCAAAATGGCTTTATCGGCATTTTGAATAAAGGCCGGTGGTAAACTCAAGTGCTGATGTTGTGGGCTATAGGGCTTACCGCTTTTGATTTTAACGGCTGTATCTTCGTGTGTATCGCCAGAGCTTTCGGCGACGACCAAGTGCAGCTCTAAAAGAGGTAATGCGTTGGCTAGCGGCGCATCCTTTATGCGTAGTAAATAGTAGAGCTGCAGCGCGCTATCATGGCTGGAGGGTGTTGTTTTTTGTTGCGCGTGCAGTTGTGCCAAAAAGCTCATTGGTGAGGAACTCAATCAAAAGGCGATGATTATACAGTGCTTAGGGACGAGGAAATAATGCATTATCCACTAATGCTTGTTCTCTACTTCCTCTTCTTCGTTACTTAAAGCGTTACATGCCCCGGCATGCGCCCCTTTAAGTGCCTCGATGAGAAAGCCGCTTCGATAACTGCTCCCCGACATTGTGCTCCTGCAATGTCTAATAAGAGGCTCCTGCCTCGATGCGTTATTCTAATAACCTGCTTCCCTGCAGGCCCTCTGCGCCTAATTGGACAATCTATTATTGCCTCGCCCCTTAAACATATTTAGTCTGAGAGTGATTGAGCTGTAACGAATGCTTCCATTTTGTGAATAAGTTGATTGGCTAATGTTTGCATCGCACTGTGGCTAGCCCATGCAGTGTGTGGCGTTACAATTAAACGCGGATTATTCAGCGCTTGCATAATGGTGGAGTTCTTTGCGGGAGGTTCTTCGGGTAAAACATCAAGGCCTGCTCCGGCTAGGGTATTGTCCCGTAAGGCATTTAATAGCGCATTGATATCGACAATGGGACCGCGCGCGGTATTAATCAGTAGTGCGGTTGGCTGCATTAATGCTAGCGCTTTTGGGTCAATTAAAGATTGAGTGTTTTCTGTGAGGGGGCAATGAATAGAAACCACGTCTGATGTTTTTAGCAAAGTTTCAAAGCTAACACAGGCAGTGCCATCAATGCTTTTACGGCCACTGGGGCTGTAATACATAATATTCATAGCAAAAGCCGCTGCAATTTTTGCTGTTGCTTTGGCAATATTACCTGTACCAATTAATCCCAGTGTTTTACCGCGTAAGGTGGCAATAGGTTGCTGGTTATTTAAAAAGAAACAAAACTGCTCACTGGCCTGCCATTGGCCCTTTTCCACTGCGTATGAATAGGCTTTTAATTGTTTTGTTAAAGCCAGCATTAACATAAAGACATGTTCGGCAACATCTTGCGTTGCGTAGTCGGTTACATTCGCTACGGTAATTCTCCGCTCCGTGCATGCCTCTAAATCGACAATATTCATGCCCGTGGCGGCGATGGCGATGTATTGCAGTGTTGGGCAGGCATCTAATACGGCTTTATCGATAACAACTTTATTCGTGATAACAATATTGGCGCCTTGTAAGCGTGCAATCGTTTGCTTGGGAGTGGTTTGTGGATACTCGGTCCAATGGTGATTAAAGGCCGGTTTTGGAAAGTGAATAGACGGGCCGATTGTGGCTCTGTCGAGAAATACTATATTCATAGCGGTGGTCGCTAATTGGTCGTGAGTTGCGACACTACCACAGTATATAGAGCTGTAATAGTTTAAAAATAATAAATTTTTTGTTGTAATTTATTATTTAGTTACCTATAACTTTTGCATTAACTACTAGAGAAACACTAATGAAGTACAATTTCGCAATTAATTTTATCTGTTTATGTTGCTGCTCAATCAGTAACAATAATTGCGTGCTTCTAAGATTCTAGAGGCGCTATCGCCTACTTAGTTGATTAAAAACCTCGGTTGGCGCAAGCTCCCGAGGTTTTTTTTGGCTAGGTGGTAGAGTGGTAATACACCGGATTGCAAATCCGTTCTTCACCGGTTCGATTCCGGTCCTAGCCTCCAAATATAATAATTATTGTGATAATTCATCACTATAATTAAAACGCAAAAGTCACCCCAGCTTTTAAACCTTTCGTTTCTACTTGAAGGCCTGAGTCATAATTGCCTTGCGGGCAGGAGCGGTGGGTAAGGTCGTCTGTACACGAACTTATCGGTTCTTCGTTGATGGTGCTAGAGACTCTTCGGTATTGAAGCTGGTAGTCGCTGGTGCTTGCATAACGTTCGGGCAGGTTATTTGAGTAACCGTAATAAAAAAGTCCAAAATCAAACTGAATATGTTTAATGGGAGTCCAGTGAATATCTACATTAGCCATTCGAGATCCTCTATCGCTGTCGAAATGGCCAGTCGCTGCGCTAGCGCTGAAAGCTAAAGCTGGCGAAAATTTATACTTTACGAATGAATTTATAGATAAACCGGATTTGTTGATAATACTGATAGATTCTTGTTGCGCTACAGTATTTAAGAGTAGGTCGCCCTCTAAATAGCGAAGTCCAGCACCGACATTAACTTCTAAGAATTCGTTATTTACGGGGCTAGCGAACAGAACAAGGCCCATATCACGCATATTAGTTTTTTGTTCTAACGTACTCGGTCCTTCCCAAATGGTATTGTTCGCACGAACAACGTCTAGATAACGCCCATCGTCGACCAATTTTTGGCTGTCTGAAATACTAAAATCATTTATTTGGCCTTGGAGCAGTAAGCGCGGGTGCAGGCGTTTTTCGGCGCTTATGCTATAGGCAATCGTATGTTTATCTCGAATGGTGACCTGTTGATTTTTATCGTAAGAGCCTGCTCCACAGCCGTATATCGCTATACATAAGGCGGCCAGTAAACTCTGTTTAGTGAAGGTTTTTATGGTGTATGGCATGTAATGCAAGCCCCTTGTTCTTTAGCTCGGTAATATGTCGGTTATTGTTGAAAAATAGACGAGCATAAACAACAAAACCGCACCCCTTAGAATAAAGGTGCGGTCTTTGGTGGGGGATATAACGTGCTATGAGGAGGGCTTTAGCCTAGCAGGCGTAGTTGCCGTTCTTACGGCGGCGCTCGCATTCTTTACGAATGTTTTCGCAGCCGGTAGCACGGCCGGGGGAGGTTGGATTTTGTCGTACGCATTCATCGCGTTTGGCGGCTATCTCGGCGTTGTCTAATCCAGATAACTGGCTATCACCGCAAGCCGCTAGCAGAACTGATACGGTACAAAGCACTAAAAAACGGGTCAGCATGTTGCCCTCTCTTGGTGGGTTATTACTTGTGTGTCTTTAAAACACGGAAACCTATACCTGAGATTAGACCAGCAATGGCGTTATCGCAAAAAGTACTTAGGGACGAGGAAACAATATTTCATCCACTAATACTTGATATCGACTCCCCTAC
>NZ_CEXWTU010000070.1:0-20975 GCF_982758155.1 Marinagarivorans sp.
GCCCAGAAAACAATCAATTCGCCTTTTTGGTGAGCGTCATTTCGACCCTACCTGACCCTACCTGACCCTACCTGAGTAGTTACGATTAGTGATTCGTGAATGTGCGCCGGCAGCCTAAGCGGCCGGCGTACAATTCTCATACCTTATGCATCGCAATCGGCTGAAGGATCGCTGGTGTTGCAATCGGAGGCGTCGGGGTCGACAACGGTATCGTCAATTTCAAGGGCGACGGCGACTTGGGCAATAACATTCGCTTGGGCAGACAGTGAAATAATGGTTTTTGCGAGTACATTATCTCGGTTGTTGTTATCCATAATTAGCACATCTACTGGGCTGCCGGCACGGGCAGAGGCATCTACGGCCTCTAGGTTTTCCCATGTCGCGGTTAATGCCGCTTCCATACTGGTGGCCAAGGCTGTTAAAGAAACGCTGGCTAGATAATCGTCAATGCCGAAGCCGTTTACGACGGCGTTTGTGGTGACATCATCGGTGCCATCAAGGTCGCTATCGTAACCGGCGTATTCGCCATAGTAGCTGTTGCTAACGCCTTCGGCATTTAGCCAAATGTCGCGGTGGGTATTATCGGAAAAGCACGAGTGCTCATCTTCTTGCGAGTTGCCACGAAAGGCTATTTGAATACGTTCACCGGCAAGTTCACCTTCAGACAAAGTGCCCATGCCAATCAAAATTTCGGTGAGCTTTTGTTTGGCGGTAGCCGCGTCGTTAACGGTGGTGAAAGCTTCGCGATAAACGGCGCCTTCGCTCCAGCCATCGCGAACACTTTCGAGATCGTCTATGAGTTTTTGGGTAACCACTTCAAGAAAGGTGTGACGGCGATCGGCAAAATCGTTGGTGGTGAAATCTTCAAGCGGGCGGTGGCCACCGGAGTTAAGAATGTTCATTCCCGTAGACATTTCACGGCTAGCTTCAGTATCGGGGCTGCCGTCTATATTGAGATCTTGCCCCCACAATAAAAATTCGATGGCGTGGTAGCCGGCAATTACATCGTGCTCATCCGGTGCGGTGGCGGTATTGCTGATAAGCGCGGCGTTAATTTCAATTTCGGTGGAATTGATGATTGTTTTATTGGGGTAATCAACGCCTGTGGTATGAAGGGTTACGCCCACCTGATCGTCGCCAAAATCGGTGCCCGTAACGACGTAGTCAATTAAACCTTCGCCTAAGGGCCAGGCATTAATATCGCCTTCGGGGCCATCTTCATCTTGGTAATTTGTTGAATCGATAGGGCTAAGGCGAAAGCGATACACCTCTGTTTGGCCATAGGGTTCGCGCGCCACAAGCCAAGCCATTTTGGCGGCATTAAGATTAGCTTGCGTAGGTTCAGCCTTGAAGGCTTCGAGTGCTGTTTGCAGCTGTTTTGCGGTTTCGACGGAGTCGGTGTAAGCGGCGAGGGCAATGTCTGCGTTTGTTTTAAGCACTTTTTGAACATCGGCAACCACAATGGTCGATACGAGGTTATTCGCTGTTGATGAAGTGGCGGTTGAATTACTGTTCCCACTGCTACCGCATGCCGTAATGGCGATGCTAGCTGTAATCATGGCGCTAAGCGTTTGTATTTTCATCGTTAAATCTCCGGTTACCTAAATAAATGATAAGCGCGCAGCGCAGTGGCTTTGCTGAGTTTTAGATATGCTAATGTAAGTGGTAATGATTATCAAGAAGCTAATCATTCTTATTTCTTGAGTATTGATGTGTTTCTGCGTTATTATTTTTGAAGTTGCCATTCGTGTTGTTTGGCTTGCCCCGCTATAGCTGCTTGGTTTGGTGGTCATTTCTTTGCTGTGTGGTTTTCATGAAACAATATTTTTTAGGGCGCTGGTTACTGGCTGCCTTTTGCGTGCAAGCATTAACGGGCTGTGGCTCTAGTGGTTCAAACTCAGGCGTAACTTCGAGTGAAGCCGCTGTATTCGCGACCAAAGCGGCTTTGGGAGAAAGCTTATTTTTTGATGAGAATCTTTCGTTGAATCGGTCGCAGTCGTGCGCAACGTGCCATAACCCGGAGCACGCTTTTATCGATAACCGTTTGGGTGATGATGGGGCGGTGGCAGCGGTATCTTTGGGCGACGATGGCTTTTCTTTGGGGGATCGCAATACACCATCTGCGGCATATGCGGCTTTTTCGCCAACTTTTGGTGTTGCGACGCACGCGCGTTTTAATAGTCAGCAGTCTGATTACAGTGGTTATGAAGGTGGCCAGTTTGGCGATGGTCGCGAGAGTGATTTACAGGGGCAGGCCGGTGGGCCGCCGTTAAATGCTATTGAAATGGGCTTGGCGGATAAGGCGCAAGCGGTTGAGCGGTTGCAGGAAAACCCATTATACGTTTCGGCTTTTAAGCAGTTATTTGGCGAAAGGGTCTGGGATGACGAAAGCGAAGCCTATGCGGCCTTTACCCAAAGCGTGGCAGCGTTTGAGGAGTCACCGGAGTTTTCGCCTTTTGATTCCAAGTATGACCGCTATTTACGCGGCGAGTACTTTTACGATCCTCTCTCTAAGGCTGCCGAGGGTAAAGCCTTATTTTTCTCGCAACAATTTACTAACTGCGCCACTTGCCATCAGTTACAACCCAATAGTCACCGGCAAGAACTATTTACGCGCTATGAGTATCACAACATTGGTATTCCTGTGAATAAAGCGGTGAGAGCGAAAAATAGCAAAGGCGATGGTTATATTGATCAGGGTTTGTTCGATAACCCGCTAATAACGGATGCGCAGGAAAAAGGAAAGTTTAAAGTCCCGACCTTACGCAATATTGCCGTGACAGGGCCTTACATGCATAACGGTGTTTTTAAACGCTTAAGTACTGTTGTTGAGTTTTATGATCAGTATTTAACAAGTAGCGAATTCACGGTCAACCCTGAAACCGGCGAAGCGTGGGGTGCGCCAGAAGTGCCTGAAAATATCAGCTTTACAGAGTTAGAAGATGGAAAAAAACTAACGCCTGAAAAAGTGGAGGCTATGGTGTGCTTTTTAATTACGCTAACTGATTCTCGCTATGAACATTTAATTCCGAATGATGGCCCGGATTGTGACGGTTAATAGTTTTTATATAATTTTTTATTCTAGATACAAAAAAAGCCCAGCAAAGCTGGGCTTTTTCGTTTAAGCAGCAAGGGATGGGGGGGGATACCTCTCATGTCTAAATTCTTGATTTTGATATCCTTTCTGCGCCCCTTGCACGTCTCACTATTTATTGCACCGGTGTCATTATTCTGTTGGCCCGCTGCTACGCCACTTTGTACGCGACCTCTACCTTTTTTCATAATTGTATATCTAGGTTTTTTATCACCTGTATGGTTATCACTTTGTTTATAAGCTAACGGCGTAAGCTTAGTTGGGCGTGATAACCATTTGTAATTCTTGTTGTTTCTGAGTGTCGCTAAGCGTTGCATTATTTAATGCATAATTATTTTCTTGAAGATAAATGGTTTTATTTTTAGTGTGATTGTTGTCACAAGCAAACATATTAAAAAGCTTATGAGTGTTTTTGAGGTGTATTTTAATTGCCGGGTTAAGACTTTCTGCCTACGCTATTACCCTTGATCATTTGATTGGAAGTGTTGGTGGTGTCACATTTTCTACCGATAAATTCCTTTACTTACCATGGCTCGGCACCCGATCATTGATTCATTAGTCGGCATGTGAAATCGAAGTTTTTTCGGCTGTTTAGGCTGGGAAAACAAAAAGTGTTTTTTGAACGTTTTATTTTGGACACGGCTTTAAATAAAAATAATCGCTACATTCGGAGAATTTAATGATTGATAATTTTAATTGGCTTGGCGGTAAGGTAATCGCTAAGCATACATTTTTAGCGGTATCGATTGCTGCACTAACGGCTTGTGTGGGTACCGAAACGGAATCTTCTTCTAGCGACGCCGTGGGTACCGGTAATAGCTCTACTGCACAAACGGCATCATCTGCGCCTGTAGTGGCTTCTTCGATGGCTGCGACAGTTTCATCTGCTGCTGCAGTTTCTTCTGCATCCAATGCAGATCTCACGCCTGCTGAAAAGATTGCGGAGTTTGTCGCAAATTATCAGCCGCCCCAATCGGGTACTAACGGTATTTTCCGTGTTAAAAACGGCAAGGTTACTAAAAATGGGCAGGACTTACCTATTCGTTGTGGTAACTGGTTTGGCCTAGAAGGGCAGCATGAAGAAGCTGGTCCGGCGCCTATGGAGCTTTACATCGGTAATATGTGGTGGGATGACACCGGCCGCACGATGGAAAACGATATGACTGAAATTAAAGGTCTGGGTTTTAATACAATCCGCTTACCGATAGCGCCTCAGACTTTAGTAAAAGGGCATCCGGACGGCAAAGGTTACTTAGATCAAAATGCGCCAGCTGATTTGAAGGGTCCGAATCTTAAAAATATTTACACGGCTTACCCTTATGCCGATGCTTATGAAGCAATGATCGGCTTCCTTAATACCGCTGAATCTGAAAATGTTAATGTCATGATCGACATTCACTCTTGCTCAAATTATGTGGGCTGGCGTGCAGGTCGTTTGGATATGTCACCGCCATATGTTGATAAAGATCGTGGTGCGGATTACAAATTCACCCGTGAAAACTACAGCTGTGGTGAGGGTGGCGCGGGCGTAACGGTTCATGCCTATAACGAGGCGAAATGGTTAGAAGATATCAAGACAATAGCCGTGTTGGCGAAAGATCATCCTAATGTTATTGGTATTGATATCTTTAACGAACCCTGGGATTACACGTGGGATCAGTGGGCAACCTTGGCAGAAAAAGCGTACGCTGTGATTGAGGCAAACAACCCCAACCTGCTGATCTTTGTGCAAGGTATATCTGGTGGTAACAGCACAAATGAAGAAGAGCCTCATGGCGATATGGCGACTAATCCTAACTGGGGGGAGAACCTCTTCGGCTTTATGGATCGCCCACTTAATATTCCACAAGACCGTTTAATTATCTCGCCACATACTTACGGCCCTGCGGTATATCAGCAAGCTCACTTTATGAACCTTGATAAAGACCCAACTTGTGAGGGTTTACACGGTGAAGAAGCAGCAGAGCATGGCTGCGATATGATTATGGAATACGATCGTCTTAAGCCTGGTTGGGATGAGCATTTCGGCTTCCTACGTGATATGGGTTATGCCACTATTATTGGGGAGTGGGGTGGTAACCGTTATTGGCCAACAGGTGGCGGCGCTCGCCAATCTGAGGCTGATGCCTGGGATCACATTACTAACGGAACTGGCGAAGCTAATATCGACTTCCAGTGGCAGAAGCAATTTGCTAAGTATATGAAAGAAGAAAGCATTGAATCTTGCTACTGGGGTATTAACCCTGAGTCTGCGGATACTGGCGGTGTCTTCGAGCATCGTTATACGCAAGACGGCAAAAGCTGGGGTTATTGGGATGAAGTCGATAACGTGAAGATGAATATGATCAGAGACGTTTGGGGTATGTAATTCCCTTCACGTTAATAGGTTTAGTGCCTTATTACTTGATAGATACAGTAGTGGCTAGGGGCTAAGCTTGCTGAAATAAAATCCCGCTCTGGAAACAGGGCGGGATTTTTTGTGTTTCCTCGCCCCTAAATTGGCTGCTTGGGCTGTTGGGCTCTACACTTATGACATCTTTTTTAATGTAAAGGGCGTTTGCGCATGAAGATATTAGTGATTTTCTTGTTGTTGGTCAGTTCTGCTATGGCAGCAGCAGGGGATTGGAAGGGTAAAAAAGCAGCTGTTGTTTTAACGTATGACGATGCTTTAGGTGTGCACCTTGATAACGCGATGAAAACGCTGGATAAGCACAAGTTTAAGGGGACTTTTTATGTCACGGTGAGTAGCGAGCCTTTTAAGTCGCGAATTTCTGAGTGGCGTGCAATGGCGAAAGCGGGGCATGAGTTGGGTAATCACACGATGTTCCACCCGTGTGATGGCAGCCAGCCTGGACGTGACTGGGTTAGCAAGGCGACTGATCTTTCGACGTGGAGTGTGCAGCGCATGGTCGATAATATAGCCATGACAAATGTCTTGCTGCAGGCAGTTGACGGGAAGTCTGAGCGAACTTTTGCTTATACTTGTGGCGATAAAACCGCAGGCGGAGAATCCTTTGTGGGGCAGGTGATGAAAAACTTCCCTGGCGCGAGAGGAGTGCAAGGCGGCTATGAAAAAATCGACACCATGGATTTAAGTGATATTCGTTCGTTTATGATAATGGGTGACAGCACCGAAAAATTAATTGGCCGTGTTGACGAGGCTATTGAAAAAGGCGCGCTGGTGGTGTTTCTGTTTCACGGCGTTGGCGGCGAGCACGGTTTGGATGTTTCAAAAGAGGCGCACGATGCGTTGATTACTTATCTTAATAAGAAAAAAAGCGACCTTTGGGTAGCGCCTATGATTGATGTAGTTAATTACGTTAAGGCTAAGCGTTAAATAAATATTCACTGGGTGTACGATCAAATTCGGTGGCATCGATGTTGTTGGTCGAATCATTAAATTTGCTAAAAAATGCTGTCAATTACGCTGGGTCGATTGTGTAAGTGACAGCATTTTTTTGTTCAGGATTTAGTCTGTTGTCTGTAGTGCATATTTAGCGATGTCCTTGAGTTTGTTGCGCTCAAAATTGCGAAGGTGGGCGGCATTAACGCCGCGATCTTCTGTATTCAAAGTATTCGCTGGTTTAGGTTAGCAGCCGGCTACGTTAGGTTGATTTTAGCAATCACGTAAGCGTGGTCGCTGGGTTTATCCGTTTGTGCGCCGGGCTCTACGCCGATAAGTTCGTTGCCGTGAATGATTTCGTAGGTCGTTTTACCCGCGTCTAGAAGTGATTTCGGCAATATGCCGTGCATCAAAACTTGCAGCTTGCCGCGGTGATTGTAGTCAAAACGTTGTTCTGGCGGCAAGGTGAGTACTAGGCTGGCGTTCTGGATGCCGGTAAAGGCCTGTAGTATGGCGTTGTGTTCGGTGTCGTTAAAATCGCCAGTGATACAAAGCGGGTAACTCTTCATGTGGGTTAGAAATAATGCCGACCTAAAAGGCGAATTGATTGTTTTCTGGGTATTCAAGCGTCGGGCCTTGCAGGGATAGCAAGGGGGAGAAAACGCAGGAGCATGTTTTCCAGAGCTCTTGCATAGCGCCCAGCCCCAGCATGGATGCGTGGGGGTAGATTTTGCAGGAGCACAAAATCGTAGATGGCTTGAGCGGCCCAGCAAATGATCAATTTTCCGGCCTATTTGAGCATGGCTGAATAGTTACCCAAACGGTTGGGCAGCCTTAATTCCGTGTTTGAGTGGTTGTTCAGTAACCTCGTCCCTTACCGGCAGGGCTAGGTTAAATCGCGCGTAAATAATCAATCTAAAATACGTGTTTTTTATGTGGGCTTTGCTGTTAGTGTTATCACGAGTTTGCTGGGGTAAGGCAGGCTGTTTGCAACGGCCTGCAGGCGCGCGTTTAAATCCGTTGCTGCGTTTGGGTGGTCGAAATAACTAAAACAGTGAAAAGTTAAGATAATGGCAAAAAATAAACTTAATAAAGGTTCTTCCGGCCAAAATCGCAAGGCCAGTGAAGGGTTCATCGATAAGTACCGGCAAAAGGAGGGAGTACAACAAACCAATACCGGCCTTTTGTATCGTTTGGTGGAGCAAAGTGAGGGGTTGGTGCCGGCTCTGGGTGATAGTGTTCAAGTCAATCAGCGGATTCAGCTGGTGGGCGGCAAGATTATTGGTGACACTTATAAAGAGGGGTTGCCTGACGAATTTAGTCTGAAAGAAGCAATTCCAGGTATTCGCGAAGGCCTGCAGTTAATGCAAGAGGGCGCTCGTTACGAATTTGTTGTGCCGTCAGAATTGGCTTGGGGCAAAAAAGGTGTAGGTGATAAAATCGGACCTAATGCCGTGTTGATCTTTGATATACGGTTGTTAAAGGTTTTATTATAGGGCTGTGCAGTGCTCGTTGGTTCTCAAGCTTGCCTTGGGTGGATGTTGGCGGTGTTAATCTTGTCTATGCCGTTCCTAGATCACGCTACCGGTTTTATTACCGCTACTGGTATGTTGCTCAGTTAATATGGCCCACACATGCGCAATGTTAATGAACGTCTGGGAGCAGCAAACGTTTATCGGTACGGCGATTTTTCATACTTGCTCGATATACAGCTGCTCAACCACTGATACTTGATGTGAATGCATGTTTGGTTTTAGCTGCGAATATAATCGTGCTGTCAAAAATACTACAGGGGCCTGAAGTGAATTCACACCAGCAGGCCAGTTGCAGTGAATATTTAGCTGGCTGACGAACATATCCAGCTATTGCCAGCGACAGTTGGGTATGCGGTTTGGTTGTTGCGGCGGACGGTGCCGGTTGTACCGTCGTTATTATCCATTTTACGATCAATTTCACGTGCAACATCATTCGGTACTGCAGCGCATATAACAAGGCCTGGCAATCCTGCTGCATTTGAACGGGCATAGGTTTCTTGGCCAAACTTATTGATGAAGCGTCCATTAGCTGCAGCTATATAACCTTGAAGAAGTCCCGCTGCTTGTAAATGTTCCCATATAAGTTGGTCGCCTTCATTAGCACTGAATACACCATTGCCGCTACCGTTGGTTAATGTGGCAATGCCGGTGTTTGTTGTCGCATTAGCGTCGTCGCCAGGAAGGGCGCCGTATTTATCTTGATAGGTGTTAACGATCGCTGAAAATTCATCAATCTGTTGAATCTGCGCTTTCACTTTTGCACTTGCGATTAGCTGTTGACCACCAAGGACACCGCCCAAAAGTAAGCCAATGATAACCAGTACTATGGCAATTTCTACGAGTGTGAAGCCACGTTGGCGGGACATATTGGTAGGTTGCTGGGAAATGTTCATAATAAGTGCCTATTAATGAGCTAGTGCCGAGAAAGCGAATGTTTAATTTTGAGTGCAGAATTGGCACTCTGTAATAAGATTGTTGATTCAACCCGCATACTAAAAATGTAGTACAAAAAAAGTGATACACAAGTGGCGCACAAATTGTGAAAAATGGTTTTGGGTTTTGGATTAAGGTAGTTGCCCCGCATTAACTAAGGCACTAATAAGTTGATTGATGTTGACCCAGCCAACAAGGTCGTCATAACCTTGATTTATATGGTTTTTATCAACAAAGTTCGCGTCGTTGTCACGATTTTCTTGTTCATCGTTGTCACCGCCGCTAGCCCAGTTTTTACCGTGCGATATAACAACAGCGGGTATATCGCTTGCAATGTCGCTTCCGCCTGAAGCATCTAGAATACGTATATTGCCGTTTGAGCAAATTTCGAAAGAAATTCCCGGTGTGTCGGCGTCTGGGCAGCCACTGCCATCGTTGCTGTCAGCAAAGCGAGTATCGACGTGATAGCTTAAGGTTTGCTTCCATGCGTCGATAGCAGTTATTCCTAGCGTGGCGTAAGGTACAAGACCACTAGCGTTGCTGCAGCTCAAGCCGTTACGGTTTTCGGCGCCGTCGTTATCTGTGTCGGGGCAGGGGAGACGCCCATTGCGAAGGGCATAGCCAACAAGTGTTTGTGTCGTTAGCTCAATGGTTTTTTTTGTGTCACGTAGCTTCATTACTTCCAGTTGCAGTTTAATTGGGCCAACCATGCCGCCTATAACCAAGCCAAAAATAACAAGTACAACTGCCATTTCTACGAGGCTGAAGCCGTTTTTTTTATGCTGCAACGAATTCACTGATGAGAGGGTCATGGCATTCTCGCGTATACACGGGTGAAATCTTGAGGTGAAACCCATAAAAGCTGGTCGTTAAAGCCATCGACTCTATCGCTTTGAATGAATACAGAAAAATTACTTGTAGGCATGGATTGGTCGCCGGCATTACCTAAACCGTTGTAAGTACCCAAAGCATTATTTACGCCGCTTAGCGTGTCTAAATAGTTGATGGCATTGTTTCTGGTGGCGTTTAGTGCGCTGCTGCCGCAGTGCGTAGCTGTATCGCCGCCGAGTGTGCGTGATTGTTCTTGATGCGGGCTTCCTGGAGCAAAAATAACTGCAAGTGCATACTCTGTAGCGTCTCTGCCAACACGTATAGTGTTGGTGCTATCGTGAATAACAAAGTGCCCTACGGTGTGAGGCATATTGCTCAGTGTGCTTGTTGGTGCGAGTTTGTAATTTCCAGATACCGCATAACGTAAACAGGTAAAAGATGCGTCGCGCAAAATGGGTATGCCTAATGTTTTCCACGGCAGCCAGCCTTCACTGCTCTCACCCGTAACGCCGCAGGGGAGGTTACTGTTACCATCACCATTAAAGTCAGGGCAGGGTAAGTAACCAATAGCGGTAGAGCCTGCCACTCGATCAGAGAGTAGTGCAAAGTTTATGAGTGCGAGTTTTGCTTTTGCCAAGACTAATACATTGCGTTGCTGCTTTACGAGTATTTGGTGATTACTGTCAAATTCGCTCAAAAAAACAGATGTCATGACTACGACTAAAATCGTCATGATGATAATCAGAGCACCTCCGCGTTGCTGCGAAAAATACTTTGGTGATGAGTTTGGAGCCCTAAACTTGGTCATTGACTCTCATGTGTATCTTTGACCGAACCCGTATCAACGTCCAAACTTTGGCCGGCTTTGATCTTTGTTGTGTGCTTTTTTTCTGGTTGAGATAAATTTAGCGTTTGCTTATCTTCATCAACATCGCGTACAGCAATTGATGGTGCGAGTATGCGACTGTTGGCTCGCTTCCCATTTACCCAAAGTCGAGGCGTGTAGGGTTCACCTTGTCGATAATAAAAACCATTAATGTTAAGTGTTTGCGTTTTTTTTATGACTACTGACGCCTCATCTCCAGATACTGGTTGAGTTGTCGGAGCACCTTTTCTTAGTGCATCGATCTGTTGTCGCTGTTGTTCTGATAGGATTAGATCACCTAACGCATAAGCATGCATTGAGGTTGTTGTTAGTGCTCCATAGATAGCTGCACTGTATAGAGGGCGCAGCAGCTTGTAAGTGGTGGTGTTGTATTTACTTTTTTTATACATCATGTATGCCTTGAGTGCTTTCATTGCGCGGGCTCTCCAACATCAAGTGCATCGTTTATCTCGGTATTTATGTCTGCAGATTCAGATACGCTCAGCCAGGCCAGTGTGCATGTTAGTTCAAGGTTTTTTTCTTCAGCAGCAATCTTTACTTTGAGTGATTTTTTAATATTACAATTAACTATGCGCACCATGCCGGGCAACGATATTAAAGTGTCGATGATATCAATGAAGTCACCTTCATGCCCAAGGTCAGCATTAATCTCCATCATACTTTGTGATAATCGCAGTGGGGGTGAAAATTCTTGGCCGATATTTTCAATGCGCTGTTGTGCTCCTATCGAGTACCTTAAGCTGGATAGCTGACGATATTTTGTTATGGCCTTTAACGCTTCACCCCAAAGTAAGCGGTCTTCGTCACCGTAAAATTTATTTTTTTGTAACTCAGAAAATGAGGCGGAATAACGTGTAATGAGCTCTTTTTTTGTGGTTAGTTTGATGAGTGCTCTTTCGCCTTGGCTTACCTGGTTGGTCAAAGATATATATGATTTCTTTGCAGTCTGATAGCTAAGGTAAGAACCAATTATGATTGTCATCGAAATAAAGATGCATATTATAAAAATAAGAACATTGTATTGATAGGGGGATTTATAGTGTTTCATCGCTATCCCCTGTATCGTTATGAAATGTAACAACCAAACTAAATATACGCAGCTTTTCTGATGAGAGCTGCCTGCTGGATAAAAAACGTTCTTCTAATAATTCGGAGGGGCGGGTATCAATGGCTCTTTGTTGCTCTTCTACTGTATTGATGCCAGCTTGTGCTAATAATGCCGTTTTGAATTCACGTATAAGACCTAATACTTCACGGTTACTTAATTGTTCCTTGGCAGAAACGGTCAGGGTGAGCCGCAAAGGCTTTTGTAAGGTGTCAAGAAAAGCATCACTATCTTCATCTTCGTTATTGTTTTCTGTGTAATCGTAACGCCATTCAATAGCTTCAATCCTAAGATCAAAAAAACCTTCATATGCATGAGATATGGTGTCAAGTACTTCAGTTGGATGGTAGCTGTTCTGTTGTATTTCATTATAAAGCGCCACGCTTTGTTGCATTACAGAAGGTAATACTAATGTTTCAGGGGTTTTTTTAACTATTACGCTCTGTTTATAATCCAACTCGGATAAGATAGCTTTTTCTTGTCCACTCTTTTTTTGATATGTACCTTGCAAAAATAAAAATATAAATGATAGCGCTATGGCAACCGTAAGGGTTAGGGTTGTTACATAAGATATGTTTTTTTTTGTAAGACGAATAGTGCGTTGTTGACATAAATTCTTAGGTTCTAAATTTGGTTTTCCATTAGAGTGAATCGCTAAGTGACAAAGTAAGTCGGCTAGATTTGTGTAGCTATCTGGCTGTGGGAGTTCAAATTCTTTTGCTAATTCATTAAGGCTAACGTAGTCACAGTTGATGTTAAGGTTGCTCAAGCGTTCCGTTACAATGGGGGCGTAGGTCGGATTGATAAACGCCAAAGCGCGGACTTTAGTTTCGGGTAAAATTTGTCTTGAGCTCTTCAAAAAGTGATGTGTGCGCTCTATTTCTTTGTTCAGTTGGTAGCAAATGTCAGCGTCTATTTCTCCGGAAATGCTTGTGACTCGCGTAAGATTTAGTTGTCGGTTTTTTAAAAATGTTTGAC
Source organism: Marinagarivorans sp. (assembly GCF_982758155.1). Classification (NCBI taxonomy): domain Bacteria; kingdom Pseudomonadati; phylum Pseudomonadota; class Gammaproteobacteria; order Cellvibrionales; family Cellvibrionaceae; genus Marinagarivorans; species Marinagarivorans sp. The sequence continues at coordinate 12,706 of NZ_CEXWTU010000070.1, forward strand.
GAAATAAATATTTATTTTTGTTTTCTTCGTGGTTTTCAGAAATTATGAGTAGCTGGTCGTCATCGACTACTTTCAGTAGTTTTCGTTGCATAGCCGGTATTAGGTAAATGCCTCGAACTTCCACTTTTTTTTGAATGAGCGTTTCGATAATGCTTTTGTTCATTGACGACAAAGAAATGCCGAGTAATAAGTAAATGTGGTCCTTGCGTCCGGATTCTTCTTCATATAAGTGCCGTTTCCATATGTAGTCGGCATTATGGAATAGTGACTTCTCTTTTCTTGCCAGCAAACGTTCCCGGTCTTTTTTTCCAATCTTTGGAATTTTCTCTTGTTTTATTTCTTCACCCATTACATCTAGACAGATGTGTATTGATGTTGGAGATTCTTCGTCAATACAATTATTGAGCTTATCTAATGTATTTTTTTTATCATAGTTTAGATTGCATACTTTCTCTGCATGTGCACCCCGCACATGCCGGCTGAAAGTGAGGAAGTTGTCGGAGAGATAAAGTATATGCGACATAGTAGTTAAATCTCCATGCCGCTAATCAAGGAATATACCGGCCCCAATACCGATATCATAATCCAACCGAGTAATACACCGAGGATGACAGTCATGCTCGGCTCTATCATGCGCTCTACTTTATCAATAGATTCTTTTACGTCACGATTGTAAAAATAACTAATGTTCAATAAGGCTTTATCTATGCTGCCACTGTGTTCACCTGCTTTAATCATACGTAAAACTAAAGGAGGAAAAATGTGAGCGCGACTAAATGCATCGGATATAGTTGACCCCTCTGTCACTTGATCATGAATGTAGCGTATTTCTTGTTCGATAAAACGGTTGTTGACAATGCCACAGGTTATATCTAAGCCTTGTAATACACCTATGCCAGAGCGATAAAGTAAGGCAAAATTTGTTGCAAACCGGGCTAAAATAATTTTTTTAAATACGGTCCCCAGTATAGGTATGCGTAAACGTAATTTGTCAAAAAATAGTTTTGCGTTAACACTACGCTTGGTGCTAATTTTTATGATTAGGGCACATGCAATGGGAGTGAATAGAACTAAGTACCAATAATCAATAAAGAAGTCGGAGGTTGCGATTAGTGCGCGCGTGTGAATAGGCAAGCTACCGCCTAAACTTGAGATAAAGCTCGTCATTTGAGGGACAAGGTACATCATCATGAAGCACAAAACTCCAAAGACAAGTGATCCAACAAAAAGTGGGTACATCATTAGTTTCTTTGTTTTACTGATGAGTTCATCTTGCCATACCAGGCCTTCTTTAATCTCAGTGAACATCGTCGATATTTCGCCACTTATTTCGCCTACTTTAATTAGTTCTGTAACTAGTGGGCTAAATATTTTATTTTCTGACTCCATTGCTGCGGATAAAGTGTTTCCACTTTCAATCTTATAAATAATTGATTCGCTCATTGTGCGAAGCTGACTAGGGCTTAATCCCTCTTTAAATTCGACTAAGGATTCAATGATCGGCACACCAGCACCAACCATTTGCTCCATGTGTATAAAGAAATCGATTAGGTCGGATCGAGTAATTTTCTTTTGTCCGAAATATGATTTTGATATTTTTACTTTGGAGTGAATAAGTTCGCAACCAGCTTTTTCTAGTTTAGATTCTAGATCGTGAATGTTGCTTGCTTCGATAATACCTTTGAGTACTTTCCCGTCATCACGAATAGCTTTGTACACATAGGTAGTCATGCTGTTAGCCTGCCAGTCGTGACGTCATGTCAACAGTGCGAGCCAATTCATCAAGTGTGGTGCTGCCCGATTTTACTTGATCAATGCCGTCGCTGGCGAGCGACCGAAAACCTTTACTTTCGGCCAGTTGAATCATCTCCCTTTGAGATTTACGTTGCGTGATCATTTCGTCGAGGTCACTGTCCATTCGTAATACTTCGGTTAAGGCAATTCGGCCCTTGAAACCGGTATTGTTACAGCGTTCACAGCCTACGGCTTGAAATATAGTATTTATATTTTCTTCCGGCGTAATTTCTAACAATGAACGCTCCACTTCATCTATTTCCTTTTCTTTTTTACAGGTTATGCACAATTTTCTAATAAGGCGTTGTCCAATAATTCCGATAATATTTCCGGAAATGATATCCGGAAGCACACCAATATCGTTCAGTCGTGGAAATACACCAATTGCAGAGTTGGTGTGCAGGGTGGAAAATACTTGATGGCCTGTCATGGCTGCACGAAACGCCATTTCTGCTGTTTCATGATCCCGGATTTCACCGACTAAGATGATGTCAGGATCTTGCCGCATTAACGACCGGATGCCGTCAGCAAAATTCATTTTTGATGATTGACCAATTGATGTTTGTCTAATTAAACCCAGAGGGTATTCCACTGGATCTTCGAGCGTCATAATATTTACTTGCTCATTATTTAAATGGTTAAGCATTGAGTAAAGCGTGGTTGTTTTTCCGCTACCTGTTGGGCCAGTAACAAGAATGATACCTTCGGGGCGCGCCATCATTAACTTAATCAGACTTTTGTTTTTTTCACTTAAGTCTAAATCTTCTAATGGGAAAATTGATTTTTCACGATCGAGTATTCGCAATACAAAATTTTCACCATGTATTGTTGGTTGACTTGCGACACGAAAATCGATTGGGTGGCCTGCAACAATAAGATTGATTCGCCCATCTTGTGGTGTACGTGTTTCTGCTAAGTTCATGTCAGAAAGTACTTTTAGGCGTATTACAATGGATGACCAGTACTTATCATGTAAGCTCCGTATTTGGCTGAGAATACCATCAATACGATATCGTACACGTAAAAATCCGTCTTCAGGTTCGAAGTGAATATCTGACGCGCCGCGTTTAACCGCATCTGTTAAAAACGCATCTACTAAGCGTACTACCGGGTGTGCATATTGCGCGCTGCCATCACGTTGCTGTGTATCTTCATATTCCCCTGTTTCAATTTCTTTTAAAATACCATCGATTGATAATTCATAGCCATAAAAGGGATCGATGTTGGCTTCGATTTCTTTATCGCCAGCTAATAAAGGAATGATGGTGATGTCAGGCGATAGTGATGCTTTTATTCGATCTAGTGCCAGAATATTATAAGTGTCGGCCATGGCGAGGCGCAGTAATTTTTTTTCCGGATCATAATCACAGGGTAATACTTTAAATTGTTGCGCTAATTGCTTATCAATAAGTGAAATTGCATCCATGTTGGGTACAACCTCACTTAGGTTGATCTGTTCTTCTCCACGACTATCACCTAATACATGCGTTAAGAGTGACTCATTTAAAAAACCTAGATCAATAAGTACTTTACCAATTTGATTGCCAGTCTGTTTTTGTTCTTGCAGTGCTATTTTCAATTGATCTTGCGTAATAATGCCACGCTCAAGTAATTGATCTCCAATGCGCATTACAGGTTTTTTATCGTTCATCAATACGCTCCAGTTGTGCAATGCGAGTTTGAATTTCGCGTATATCTAGTGTTGAGGATGTATGATTGCCCGTTTGACGCTCAGTACTTTGAGTTAAAGCAATAGCGGATTTGTAGTATGTTTTTGCGGTTTTGTATTTATTTAAGTTATCTAAGGCTACTGCAAGGTTAAAAGTGAATTCTGCATTGTTAGGTTGAAGTGAATATGCATCGAAGTAAGCTTGCTGCGCTGTTCGCCAATCGCCTTTCTGTGCATAAAATGCACCTTTTGCTGCTGCAATATTGGCGTTTTCAGGGAAACGTTGAGATAGTGCATCAACGGTATTTTGTGCATAAGGGTTTGCATGTAATAAGCCAATCTGTGCCATGGCGTGGCTATTATCTATATGTAAAATTCGCTCATAAAAACCTTTTGCTTTAGCTGTGTCTTTTTTATCGTTGTGTATTTTTGCTAGCGCAAGTAATGCATGAATATGTTTTGGGTGTTTGGTTATAATGTATTCATATAGCGTTTGTGCTTTGTTAAGTTCGCCAGCCATTAATGCGGCGTAGGCATTGTTTAGTGCTAGTGTTAATGCGCTTGTTTTTTTACTTTTTTTAATACTTAGGGCGGTTGTTGCAGTTGATGTTTTTTTATCTGCCACTGTATTTTTTTGCTTAGCGGTAATGTTACCACTTATGGCGCTTGGTGAGACTTTTTTATTGGCAGTTGTCTCCTGACTGTTATTCTTATTTTCTGTGGTAATGGTCGTTTTGTTGTCGATTGTTTTTTTAACGGCTACGTCTTCAGAATTGTTATTACTTGGTGTTTTTCGATGTTTTTTTACGTTTTCAGCGATGCTCATGTCATCTTCGGGTGAATAGTTACTCTCAATAATTGATGTGTTTGAAGTGCTTGAGGAATAAATGTATACGCCTATAGCTATCAGTATAGGAATAAAAATTAATGCGTATTTTGTATAAGCTGTAAAGTTGGACGTACTTTTACGTTGTTTTTTTTTCTGTTTTTTTAGCGCGGATGAGCTGAAAACGGCTGTGCTTTTAGGTGTTTCATTAACCTTTGCTTGTTCAGTGTTGGGTGTTGTTGAGTTTGTATTGTTTGACGCTTCATTAGCTGTTTTTTTTGGGGTTGTCTCGATTTCTTTGGTGGCGACTTCTTGCTTGCGTGTTATTTTTTCAACTTCTGGTGTGGTGTCGGGTTTCGTCGCTATAGTCTTTTTTGTCTCCAGTTTTTCCGAGTTATTTACAGTATCAATACACTGTGCAGTTTGGCCTTCTGTTTCTATTATCGAATCATCACTGGGTATTGCAGCATCACTAGGGTGGGGTTTATCTTCGATTTCCGATAGCTCTTCAAGTGTGCTGTCATCTAGCGTGAAGTTGTCGATCTCTTCGTCTTCAGCCGCTTTGTTTTTTGCAGACTGGCGCAATGTGTCAAGGAGTAGGCTCATTCTTAGCGTGCCTCCGGTTCAATCGTGCCCATGCTGTTCTTTTGATTTGTAGCGGGTGAAGAGTTATTTAGAAGCCGTTTATAGGCTGAAAATTCACCATTGAGCGTCGGGTTTTCAACCACTATGGGTTTGATGAAAATAACAAGTTCTGATTTTGACGTTTTACGTTCTTCATAGCCAAATAAGCCTCCTAGCCAGGGAATCTTTGAGGCGGTAGGTAATCCGCTGCTATTGTCACTATGATTATCTTGCATTAAGCCGCCAATAACGGCGATATCACCATTTTGTACTCGCAGTATGGTTTCTATTTCGCGCACAGAGACTTCTGGTACAAAGCTCTCGGTGTCACCTAAGGCGGGATTGGGGTCTTTTACAAAACGTAAAATACGTGAAATGGTGGGGCGCACATTGAGCGTGATATCACCGTTGTCCGACGTTTGTGGGGTTACGCTCATGACTAAGCCAACAGGTAAAGTATGAAGCACGGATTCAAAGGTGCGAGTAGTCCCTGTTTCAGTGGTTTCAGTTTCTACATTAATGGTGAAGTACACTCGGTTATCGACTACTTTTAGCAGTGCGGTTTGGTTGTTGAGCGCTAATATTTTAGGGGTGGAAAGTACCTTTGTATTGCCAAACTCACTTAAAAGCTTAACGGTGCTGGCCAGTGTATAGTCACTTTTGGTGTTGCGGTATTGCAAGGTGTTAACGGGCATGTCGCCTAAATTCGTACCGATTAATGCTTGTGTAAAGCTGAAGCCGTCTGTGCCAGGGATTACTAAGCGGCTCCAATCGACACCGGCTTGAAAATCATCATTGAGCTCTACTTCAACTATAGTCGCTTCAATAAAAACCTGTCTCTGTGCACCTTTCAATATTTTAGCTAAATACGTAGCAATCTCTTGATGCAGTTTCTGCGTGCCAAAAACACTCAGTACGCCACTTTCTGGGCTTAGCATTAAATTGGGGTGCCCGTTCTCTGTTGATGCATCGTCAGCCCCGTCTGTACTTTCTGTTGTAGGCTCGGCCTCTAATTCAGCTGTTAAGGCGCCTTGCGTCATGTTCGTTTTTAACGCTGATGCATCGTCAATTATTCCATTCGATATGTCAGTCTGTTTGTTGTTGGAGCGTATCCTCCGTTCTGTTTTTACTGCTTGCCGCTCATGATGATCAAGAATGCTGCTGATATTGTTTTTCAGCATTTCCCAAAATTCATGCTTTGATGTGTTGGTGATGCTGGTAGACGATACATTTCCCAGTGTTTCTCCTCCGCCCGTCGTAGATACCTCCGTTGCAATTGCAATTTTAGATTCGCTGACGCGGCCCATGCTGACATAGCTGACATCATAGTGTTTTAAGAAGGCCGTATCTGCTTCGACTTTGATGACACCGTTGATATGACTAAAGCGAAGAGGTGCTTGAGCTGCGATGCGCTCAAGTAACTGGTTAAACGTAATGTCGAGCGCATTCAGCGTTACTCTTCCTGTAACGTCTGCGCTAATGTCAGCATCAAGACCGGCGTCTCGCGCCATTGCAAATAATAATTCTTTGGCGGGCACGTCATTGACTACAACGGTAAAGCGTTCCGGCTCAATAATGTTTGATGGCGGAGGCGGCAGTGGTGTGCTTTGGTGCAACGCGGGAGCTTTACCTTCTGGCTTGATAGATTCCTGAATATGCAGATCGGAAGTATCAATAGGCGTCGTCGTACACGCAGCAAGTAAGACTGCGTAAACGACTAGCGGAAAGATAATGGGTTTTACCATAGTGCAAGGTCTTGTTGTCTTCTATTGGGTCAGCGTTGGTCTCGTTTTTAAGTCATTTCGGCACTGATAACTTATAGAGAGGCCTTATTCTTCAGCTTAGTAGAGTTTGGTGTGAATGGAGGAAACTCGTGTTTGAGGGTAGGCGCATTTTGAGTGGTGACTTGACATGAAATTAAGGGAGCCCTTGGTGTATGTGTGGGTCCTTACTTGCGTATATTTGAGCCACTGAGTGATTGCGCGTTCTTATATATGCGGTGCTGATCTTTGTGTTGACGCCGCAATTACTCAGTGGGCACCGTTCGGTGCAGTGTTGGTGTGTGCTTGCTATCGCCTCGTGTTCTGCATCGCAGTTATCATGAGGGATGGGCGGGATTTTAACCTATTGATAAATATTGGGATTGTAAGAGATTTCTGGCTCTTCTCCGCTTTAGTGGGGCGTGCATAGCATGCTCATTAGCTATTGATGGCTGTTGTCTGTGTGTTTCCCGGGCTGCGCTGCCGGTTTTATTGTCGCTACTGGTATTTATGTTCAGTCAGTGGCGCCTAAACAATCTTGGATTCAATTGGCAGCTAGTTGTTCTCGCTTTATGGCTTCACCTTTTAAGATAACCGATTCAATAGAGTCGTACGCTTTGATGTCGTCGAGCGGGTTCTGTTTTAGTAATGGTAGAAGAGCTGCAGGCAATTTTTGCGCGATGGGAAGGGTTGGCTTCAGCGAGGGAGTTGTTTCTTTCTGAGAGTAGTATTGCGGTATCGCGTGCGGCTAAGTTGCTTGGGGTTCCTTCACGACAGCTGTCGCAAGCCATTAATTCCATCAATGGGGCGAGCTTTTCGCAATATCTAAATGAGCAGCGTGTTGAGCGGGCAAAAGCGCTATTACGGCAAGATGAAGCAATGCCTATTACTGAAATCTATCTGGCTGCGGGATTTAGTGCAAAATCTCATTTCCATCGTGAATTTTCTCGAAGCACGGGGATGACGCCTAGTGAGTTTAAGGGGAGAGAAGAAATAAAGCGTGGTATGAAATAGGGGGGGCTTAGCGCACTTTTTTTTGGTTGACGGATTAATCTGACTAAGTAAGGGTTCTGGTTGTTACTCTGATTGCTGTAGATGAGTTTAGCTGGATGGAGTGGAGTCTGGGGCAGGGCTCGAGTTCTGCTCAAACAGTAAGGGCATCGCTGACCGCAGTACAAACAAAAGACTTGATGGGATTGTTTGAAGTTAATATATGAGGGTGAATCTGAATTTTGGTAATATTTAGATTCGGATATGTAAAGTGGTGCCCGGGGCCGGACTTGAACCGGCACGACCGCGAGGTCGGGAGATTTTAAGTCTCCTGTGTCTACCAATTCCACCACCCGGGCATATCAGGATTTTTATAGTAAGCGTGGATACCTACTGTACCATTTCTGGCGATAACTTCCTTTTGAGAAGTTGGAGGCGCGACCCGGAGTCGAACCGGGCTACGTGGATTTGCAATCCAGTGCATAACCGCTTTGCTATCGCGCCTCATGCTTTAACCGCTTGCGGGGTAGCCCTGCTAAGTTGCTAAAACCGCCTTAAGATTCAAACGCTTAAAGTATTTGTCTGCGTCTTAAGTGGAGGCGCATTG
>NZ_CEXWTU010000071.1:0-1190 GCF_982758155.1 Marinagarivorans sp.
AAGAATGTTTTTCTGACACATCTACTGACACAGTGATAATAGGGCGTGGTATCTAGCGAAACCTGGACTTTGCGAGCCTTGGTCATGGTAATCACCTAGCGGCAGGGGGCAATACCTTAAGCCTAGCGGATGATCGTTTTTTGTCCAGAATTTAGAGTGTGTGTCCCGTTAGTGACCTTTGCTCGAAGCGTTACAGGCCCAGGCATGCGCCTCTTCGAGCGCCTTGCTGAGAAAGCAGGACCCTGCGTCTAATTTGGACAAACTATTATTGCCTCGCCCCTTAAATCCAGCCCCTTTCTTTAACCTGCTCTGCGTAGGTTCTAGAGACTGGGGCTTCTTTATTATTGCTGAGCACTAATAGGGTTTTTCTGTTTACCTTTTTCACCCCTGTCACAGCTTGTTCGGCAACCCACCAAGAACGGTGGATTTGTACGCCAGGGTAATCTTTGAGTATCAGTAGCGCATCTTTCAAGCGCATCAAAACAAGATGATCGCCCTTATCGGTATACACCTTCAAATAATGGTCATCTGTTTCTAAGGCAAGTAACTTGCCCCGTTTTTGGTGGGGTAGATTACGCAGTATTTGCTCAGCCCCCGTACTCTCATTGTGCTGCATGATTTGCGTGTGGCTAGCGATAAGCTGCGCAGACTCTTGCAGGCGTAATTTTTGGCTTTGCAATTGTTCGCGCGCAAAAGTAATAAGGGTAATAACACCGCCAATAACAATGGTCTGCGGTAATGCATTAAAAAAATGATTGGGCCAAAAGAGCGTTGTAGAGAAAAAGCCTGACGTTAGCAGCGGGACTAATGCCGCCATGACCACACTTGCCATCAGCGCGCCCAAAGCAACACGCAGCCAGAGATGCTTTAAATAGCGCAAGGTAAATTGATCACTGGCAAGCACCAGCGGTGCGTAAACCCAATAACCAACCAAACACACGGTTAACCAATACCCATACACTCGTAATGGTGCAGCATTACCAGACCCAAAGGGCGCCAAAAAGCCTAACAACAAACCTACCGCGGTCACCGTTAGCAAATTAGGGAGCAAGAGCCTCAACTCAAAAAGCGATCTAACACACTGATTTTTAATTGTAATTTCACGATTCGTAGACTGCACAGTCGCGCCCTTTGTCATTTTCACGAAGTTTCCGGTCCACTCACGCAGAAACCGTTGAGGCGCTTTGCTA
>NZ_CEXWTU010000071.1:1200-20192 GCF_982758155.1 Marinagarivorans sp.
GAGGCAAGCCTGCCTTGTGACAACTAACATTAAGCCACTTACAGGAGTCAGACATGAATAAACCAAACCGACTATTACACCTCGTGTGCCCAGCACTGCTACTTATCTGCTCGCACAACCTCAATGCCGAACAACTCATATTTACCATTGATGGCGTGGCAAGTAACCAAGGCAAAATTTACATTCAAGTCTTTAACGGGAAAGACGCTTACCGCTCAGAAAACGCGATAGCAGCCACTATCATACCTGCGATAGAAGGTGAGGTTCGAGCGAATTTCGCTGATTTAAAGCCTGGCGAATATGCAGTGCGCTATTTCCACGACGAAGACGGCGATGGCAAGCTCGCCACCAATCTCCTCGGCATGCCCACGGAGGGCTATGGTTTTTCAAATGCAGCAAAACCGAATTTTGGTCCCGTTAAATACGAAGCTATGAAGTTTGTCATCACTGAGCCCATCACATCGAATCACAGCACAGTTATCTATTAACCGAGAACCCGCCGTTGAAGCATCAAAGTCTGCGCATTTTTTTGACTCTCAACTGCGGTTTCTAGGATTAAACAAGGGAAATAAAGACATGAAACGCCGCATACTCATCAAAAACACATTAGCCGGTGGCGCAGCCCTAGCAATGGCCCCTTGGCCATTGGCCGCAAGCACAGCTAAAACAATCTTGCGTGAACGCAGCAGCCATGATTTTAAGCATCAATTTAATGCTGCACTGCCAAAACAGCCCAAACTACTCGGCTTTAAAAACATTGCGCACGACTTTGCACGCTCGGAATTAACGATTGAAGGCCAACTACCCAAGACTCTGGAAGGCGTGTTCCTACGAAACGGCCCCGCCAAACATGAACGCGGACCTTGTCGACTCAAGCACCTGTTTGAAGGGGACGGTATGGTTCAACGATTCACCTTGCGCGGCGGCCGAATATTTCATGAGGGTCGCTTCATCAATACCCCCAAGTTTGCGGCCGAAGAACGTGCCGAGCAATTTTTGTATTCAGGGCCGGACACCCAAATACCTAATAGCCTGGATGTTTATAACCGGGATGTCATCAATACCGCCAATACCAGCATTCTTCCTGTTGGCAAAGAATTATGGGCTTTATGGGAAGGCGGTTCACCCGCTAGACTAAACCCTGAGTCACTGGATTTTGAACAGTTTATCGATTTAGGCGAAGGCAGTAAGCACGGAAAACGCTTACAGGGGCTGCCATTTTCTGCGCACCCCAAGGTCGACACAAACGGGGATATTTGGAACTTTGGTCTTGTAGATGATGGGCGGCTAGTCATTTACCAATTAGCGAAAAGCGGCAAACTTAAAAACCTAAAACTTTTACACACCGAATATCAGGGTGGAATACTGCATGATTTTCTTATCACCGAGCGACACCTGCTGTTCATTTTACCCTCAATTAAGCGCAGGCCGAGTATCAAAGGCCTATTTGCAAGCATTCAATACGATGACGCGCTACCAATGCAAGTGCTTGTTATTGATAAACACAGCCTATCGCTAAAGCGAACCTTTGAACTCGCAGCGGGATTTGCATTCCACTTTGGAAACGCCTGGGAGGAGCGCGATGGCACCATTCGATTTGATGCCAGTTTGTACCCCAATGCGAATATTTTAGGAGAACTCAGCGATGTAATGCGCGGGCACATAAAACCGCAGCTAAGCCAAAGCCAAAGCCAAAGCCAAACGGCATTATTCACACTCAAGCCCTCCGGCAGTATTGAGCGAGTATTGTTTCACAATAACAGTGAATTCCCGCGGGTGAGCGCTGCTTTTACTGGACGTAAAAACCGCTATCTCTATTTCACGCAAGCACTGCATAACAGCTTTTGGGGGACTAGCGTGGCCCGAATGGATTGGCAAACGCAAACCCAAAGCCATTACTTCTACGGCGATGACTTTATGGTTGAAGAACATATCCCCGTTAGCCTAAATAATGAAAAAGAGGCGCAGTTTGTAATGGGGACTGCACTGCACATACCCAGTAAAAGAACGTGTTTAAATCTATTTAACGCAAACCGCCTATCCGACGGCCCCATTATGCGCGCTTGGCTACCCTACCACTTACCGTTAGGCTTTCATGGTGCATTTATCGCGAGCGCAACTTAAACCTTAAAATATCAATAATGCAGGAAACTGCTGGGACAGGCACTCGTTTTACTAATCTGCTGAGCAAAAAACGTCTGCCGGTAACACTATTCAGGAATACATAAAAGCCCAATACTCGATGAGAGTATTGGGCTTTTTAAGGTGACGCGATTGATCAATAGCCGAAGCTAAACGGCCTTTTTACGACGAATAAAGACTATAGGAAACAGTAATAATACCCACAACCCTAAGCTTCCCCCGCCAGAAGATTTCGGTGCAGGGTTAACACGAACCGTAATCGGTATTGCTTCGCTGGTACCGGTGCTATCAGAGGCTGTAACACTGAAGGATGCCGTGAGGCCTTCGGTAAAGCCAGGCGCTGTATATTGGTATGACGGTCCGGTTGCATCCAGTACCACACCATTCATCGTCCAGGCATAAGTAAGCGCATCGTCTTCAGCATCGCTGCCACTCACAATGAGCACTACCGATTCCCACTCAACCACTGAAACACTGGATTGGCCTGTCGTGAGCACAGGGTCAGCATTATTGATAATGACCATAGTGATTTGTTGTGCCGGGGATAATAACTCGCCATCACTGGCTTGCACCGAGAAGGAATAGGTTTCATCGGCCGCAACCTTTGGCGCATTAAAAGTAAAGGTTGTACTGGTGGCGTCGATATCCCATGTGTTAATCGGGCTAGCGCCCGCTGTTTGGGTCCAGATATATGTAATATCACCGGGATCGTGATCTAAGCCCTGAGCCGTTAAGGTGACGGCGCTTCCTTCGACAACGCTGTCGACTCCCATCACATCAAGCAAAAAGGGTGCGCGGTTTTCACACACGCCAGAATCGACCACTAAGACAGAAAATGGTGTGGCATCGGTCATATTGGTAAAGGACACATTATCTAAACTCCAGCCACGTGCCGAAACGGACGCGTCGGTACCAATGCGGAATCGAAACTGCACAGGAATCCCGTTTAAATTGCCCTCGGGAAACGAGATGGATTCTGTCGCGAGCAGAGCACCGCCCACTAACTCACCAACAAAGCCGTCTCGGCCACCCAGGGAAGGGTTAGATGACGCGATTGTGCCGTTATAGCCCGTAGCGAAGGTACCGCCGGCGTCAACGACATCCATCCAGTCGCCACCATCAACGCTAATCTCTATAACGCCGCCATCCCAGGGGCTGCCGTCGGTGCCGGTTTCGAATTCAAAATGATGCTCGAAGTCCATTGAAAAAGCACCGGTATCGGCAACGGTCAGCGTCGGCGTTTTTAGTCTTATATCACTTTCAGATCCGGAATTTGGCCCAAGCATTACAGTGCCAAATGTGCCGCTATTATTGTACGCCCAGCTCTGACTACGGCTCCAATCTAACCAGATAGTGTTCGTCGTTGAAAAATCGTCGGTGGCGCGACCATGAACATAATCGCTGTTCACATTGAGTGCGGTATTAATCGCCGCGGGCAACACTACATCGGGGTCGTCGGACATAAAAGTGACAAGAATATTAACGGGCTCATTGAGCGTGGCGGCATTGAGGGTGACATCGATCATGGCGCGGCCCTTGAACCGTGCGCTAGCGATATCGTCAAAGGTTAATACGCCGCCATTGGAAAACGTAACGTCGGCGGTGCTGCTCACTTGCGCGGTAACGCCCGATACGAGCCCGGTGCCGGAATTGCGCAGCGTGACCGTCATCGTACTGGTTTCACCGGGATCGAGCACATTATCTAAATCACAAAATGCACCGTTCTGTGTATTACTATTAAAAGCCATAGCCACACTACCACTGAGCACAACAGAAGATGCAGGCGCGGCAACCGGGGTCGACAACGCCCATTCGCCCGCATTAACTTTGACAGCCAATTCGGTGGTGCCCTCAACAGCACCAGCTGACTGAAAATAATATGAAAATGAGAATTTAAAAGATTGCTCTTCAAGTACTACATCACCCGGGGGGGTGAACGTTAGCGACTCGGGGGCCCCACCAGAAGGCACCATTCCGTTATAGGCTAGGCTCAATTGCGCATGGGCCTCAGAAAATATTTTGGTATTCGCTGTCGTCGTAATGAAGTCGCTGAAACCTAAGCCCGTCATTTTCCCGGCTTGGCCGCTAATGGTCACATTTGTATTGAACACCGTCGCTAAGTTTAGCCAGCCCGTTGTGGTTGGGTTGATAGCTTCCCAAGTCAGCACCGTGTCGGCAGTAGCGAAGGATATGCCGTCTTGCCCGGTATCGTTTTGAATAACACCATCGAATACGGAAAAAACATCTTCACCGTCAACGTTTTCCGAGGAAATTTCCACACGCCCAAATTGAGATTTTACTTCGGCAACAACCGCGGTACGAATTCCAGTTAGATCAAGAACTTCTCCAGCAGCCGTATAAGATGACACGGTTACTGTAAGCGCACCAGCCATGACTGCGGCGGTACGATAGCCTATACGCCCAAAAGCGATAGTATCATCAGCACTTATGCCCGCCGTGACCCTGTACGTTGCGGAATCAGGCGAACTAGAATCCAATGCCAAGCTTCCAGCACCTACAGCGATGGGGTCAGGAAAACTAGGGCTTATTAATGCGCCAGAGGGAAAGGTAAAGGTAACGACATCGTCAATAGCATAATCAGCACCCACGACATACTCAATGCTATTGGATGTTTGGTTCGCCGTAACACCGATTAGGCCTTCTTGTGAGTGTGTTTGTTTAGCGACAACCACAGTGCCTGCTGATGCAGCATGACTCGCCCCGATAATGATAGTACACAAGGCCAGCTTCCCCAAAATTCTTGCCATATCCAATCTCATTTAATTATTGTGATCTGAATGATCAACAGAGAAAGTAGTATGGTACATATTATTGGCTTTACAAATAACACCGATAGGGGACGGTAAAGCCAGAGAAGGGCTTTGCTTTCGCTGGTTTATGCGCTAGCGATGGCTCGAATATAGCCGGTTTATTCCTATTAATGATGCCATCCGTCACTTGTATTGCACTCTCAAATTATCCTATTTTTCATCCGGTGCGCTTAACCTAAAAACCGCAATTGAACCATCAAAGTCTACGCATCCGCTTGGCGTACCTAACGCGCGATAAAAATGGCTTATCACCAATAAGGTGACCACGCATTTTTTTGACTCTCAACTACGGCTTTTAGGTTTAATTAACACTTCCGTTAAGACTTTATTCAAAAGACGATATAATGGTAATGAAAACTGCTGGGGCAGGCACTCGTTTTATTTAAAGCGCCAAATGTTGCCACAGAGGTTGATTAATCGCCTTAATACAGCGTTTGGCGAATTTATCGTTTTTTAACAACTCGGGTGGATTGTCCGTTTCGGTAAAACCGAACTTCTTTGGTAATTTTGTGTACATCGACCGAGGCGGCTTGCCACAGACATCCTTTAGCTTTATGCCCGTTTCAAAACTATGGTAGTAAACCGATGACAACCCCAGTTCATCACGGATAAATCGCAGCGCCGCTAACATGGATGCCTCGGCCCAGTGTTTGCGATAAGGCGCTAGCGTAGTCTCAACGTAGTACTCCAAATCATTAAAATCACCCATCACACCGCGACAAACATCGCGGGGTTTTATAGTCGGAGTTTTGGCCTTTCGGTTTTTAACACGCGTTAATACGGTTGAGGCCTTACGTAACCAGTCGTTTTGTATTTCCTCAATCAACACCTCGCCTGTATCAAAATCGATATCCATCCGCACCCACGATAGGGTTTTTCGCGTTTTTTTCTGCACTGGGTGCCCCCAGTACTCAAAAGGTCCACGGCCCGCTTCGGGCTTAATCAATTTTCGGTAAAGCCCATCATGCTCACCATTAAAATTGAGCTGCAAAACCAAGTTGCAGTTATTGCGGGATGTTTGATCCCAGCCGCGCTCACCACTTCCCCAGCAATCAAGAGTTAAGGTAAAGGGCAACATATTGGTTTGCCAAAAAGATTGTAGATCCTGCTTCACGACGATACCGTCTGCACAGTGTTTGAGTGCTTGCGAGACCACCGGTTTTTTTAAATAACGACCAACCGAGCTTTCTTTTAATTCCGCCACTTTGATATCGTCGCGTTCTTGGCGAGCCATCTCAAATTCAATGAGGTCCAAACAATAACGATCTTCAAAATAATGAAAAACCCGACGCTCACCACCTAAACACGCTAGAACTTCTTCTACCTGTTCGCGTTTCATAATACTTAATCCACTGCTTGTACTTTCCTTGCCCAACCGCCCTATAAAAAAATATGTTAAGCGATGGCCTATTTTTAGGGAGTAGCACACAGCGACTGCCGTACACTATCCCCTTTTTCAATTTGATTTTTATTAAACCTAAAGGCACTTTGAAATAACTCATTGGCATACTCCTCTTGTATATTGTTTTCAACATCGCTTTCACATTAAGCGACGCTTTAAAATTCAGCACTTCCGTAAAAGCATCACGGGTTTACAGTCTTATTGTTCGGTAAAACTTTCACCGCTAAAAGTGCGCACCGGCCGACCGCGTTCAACGTTGTAATGCTTTAGCCAACGTTCGCGAACGTTGGCGCGCCCCTCACCTTGAAGCTCTTGTGCCAAGAGCATCTGTAAACGCTCCATCCCCAGCTGGCGATTTCTATGCTGCGAACGGTCAGACTCAACACGTACCTGCAACCCCGATGGGCGATGCGTAATACGCACGGCACTGCTGGTTTTATTCACATGCTGGCCACCGGCGCCACTCGCACGCATGGTTTCTACATTCACCTCACGGGCCAATTGTTTAAGGTCGCCCCCTCTACCATTTTCTGCCGCGGCACTTTTCACCTCGGCATTCTCAACACACTCGACACCCACAAACCAATTCAATCGCTTATGTTTGGGGCGGTACGGGCTTTCACCTTGCCACTTAATAGCGCCCTGCCAAGATTGTGCAAAACTTTCCACATCAACATCCACGCCCACGCCCACGCCTTCTAGGCGAATCAAACACGATAGATACGCATCCACAATGACCAGATCTTGTTTGCGCATGCTCTTATCAAACGCGAGTTTTTCGACAATCTCGGCTGAGCACCCATGGCTTTCGGCGCTTTGTAAAATGCGCATCATTAGTTGAGTAACCACCCAGCCGCATTCCCGCGGGCCCTGGCCCGCACTGATCTGCAACCAGACAACGGCACTTTTTTTAATATTTGAACGCCTCTTTATTGCATTATTCATATTATTTCTTCCGTGTTTTGTAGGTGAGCAAAGGTTTAAAGCTCGCAACAACATCGACCATTCCCGCCTGGACCAAATCATCCACCACGGTACTAATGCACTTGTATGCTTGCGGGGCTTCCTCATAGAGTAAATCCCGCTGCTTGCAAATCACCCGGCTGCCCAAGTCTGTACGTTCAAGGTCTTTTACGGTGTAACGCTTTTCTAGCCGGCCACGTGAATCACTGCGTTTCCATTTACGGCCCGCGCCGTGGGCCAATGAAAAACCGCCCGCCGCTAAATCGTGTATTTCAAAAACCCGAGGTTTCACTAAATAACTCAAGCTTCCTCGCGATCCGGGAATCACCACCAAACCTTGGTCAGTCGGGCTAGCACCCTTGCGATGAATCCAAAAACGCTCATCACCATGACCATGCAATTCCAAAGCCTCGACTGATCGCTGATCAACCGGCGTCACAGTGTTATGCGAGACATCCAACAAAGCTTTGTGTTTAACACCCAAGCGTTCACAAAACCGCGCGGTTATCAGCGCCCGGTTGGCCACCGCCCAGCGAACCGCATAATCATGTTTTTCAAGGTACTGGCTCATCGCAACGCCACCATTGCGCGGCAAACCATCAGCATCACAAACCTGATTGATTAGACTTTGCCCGCCGAAATGATCCACATGCTCACGTAGTATTGTTTGACCTAACCCTCGTGAGCCGGAGTGCGCCAGAAAAACAACGGACTCCTTCTCTAAACCTAAATCCAACAAAACATCCTGATCAAAAACCTCATAAACCTGCTGAATTTCTGCAAAGTGATTACCGCCACCAATGGTGCCCAGTTTTTGATTTTCCGCCTTTAAATATTCATGCTCCGTGGTTACACCGGCAGCCACGAGCCATTCATCAGCACACCCTTCTGACCAAGGATCATCAAGGTTGACGAGTCGCTTCTCCCATTTATCTAACTTTACTTGGCGACGTGTTGTCTCCAATTTCCACAGCCCCATGCCACAGCCAATATCACTGCCCACCAAATGGGGATATATCTGGTCACGCGTAATAAACGCTGCACCAATAGGCTGGCCTTTGCCCGGATGCAAGTCCGGCATGCCAACGCCACAACACATTCCAGGTAACTCTGCTGTTTTCTTTAGCTGCTCCACAGCCGCAGATTCCAACCAGTTTTTGTCTGAGATAACCAACCGTACTTCGGCTGCGGATGATGTCGCCAACGTGTTGACCACACTGCTACCTTTCCCAGACCTCTTAATAAAAGTGTCCATAATTTTTCCATTATTTAGGACGCTCACCTTTCTTTAGGCAAAGCGATCCCCCGCTCGAAAATTGTGAATTTTCAAACGTAAAAATACCGTATTCGGTTTAAATGCTTTCTATCGCGGAAAAGGCCTAAGCACAGTAAGGTGCAGCATTAAACGCCGATAGATAAGCAGAAATTATTGGGGATCGCAAAACCGTAACCGACTAGCCACATGCAAAAAACACAATTACTCAATGCAATACCTGAACGCAGGGCATGAGAAATGTGTAGCATTGGCTACAGGTTAATCGTTTTGAATAAAGCTATGCTGTAATTTTTTCCCGGAACGGGAAGAAATTAACCTAGTCCAACTTAACAGTACTTAAATAAAGCTAAGTGAAGTCAGTCTCGGCAGCGAAGCCCAATATTGTCAATTGTGTCTGTGTATAAATCATAAAGAGCCTCCTGTAGTTGAAATGTATGATTGAAATTACCCGAAGCGGGTAATTGATAAAATTCCGTACTGTGTACATTCAGTGATGCACAAGCTGTATATAAAAGCTGCGCGAACTATAGTCAGTTCTTTTCACGTCTGCAAGTAGCTTTTTACATTATTCTACATTCTGACGCTTCTATTTGGAAATCCTGACCTAGAGCTCTATCTCTAACTATTGATATGCGCACGCGTCCAAAAAACACACATGAAAAGGCAACACCACTATCACCTACAAATGGCCAGAACAGTGAGCATGATTCGAGGATAGAGTCTTATCTCCTCACCCTTTAACTTTCCGCGCTACCATCCGTAGGCTCCAGCTCAATCGTTAAACGCAAACTTTTCGAGTTACCCGCAAACCACTTCTGCACATACAGCGAACCCACAATCGGGGGTTTTCCCTGCTCGGGCACTTCTTTATATCTAACGCTGTTTTTAGTCTCTTTTTCAAACTCAAATTGCACAAGTTCTTTTGCCACAAAGGTTCTCCGCATAGCAATATTTTAATATTTATTAAAATAGGGTTTAAACAATAACGCTGAAATCTACACCGCCACACTCAGATAAAAACAGCATGGCCCTTAGGTCATCACTTTACCTTAAGGGGCGGGGCACCACTACATTTTCGAGACGAAAAAAACCCGCCTTTGGCATCAATATCCAAAGGCGGGTTTTTGTTACTGCGTTAAAACTGAGCTACATTAAAACTTAACTTCAATACCCAAACCTAAGTAGCTTGCATCAGTGTCGCTAGATACCAGCAGAGTAGGATCGCTGCTGTTTGAAGTCGTAAATGAGTTGTTCGTATAGAAACCATACACTTTTGAATTTTTGCTCATTTTGTAGTCAACGCCTAAACTCAAGGTCATGCCATCTTCGTTAACTTCAGCATCAGCTAAGTCCTTCTGGCTAAGAATATCCGACTGACCCACCTGCGCTTTAATAGCCCAATCATTAATTTTGTATTGTACTGATGCAAAAGCACCACTCACAGTTTCCTTATTGCTCATTTCAAACTCTTCAGCCATTAGGCCAAACTGAAAACTTGAAACGTTATATTGAAAAACTGCACGTACAGTACTTGTACTTTCAGCTTCTACATCGAGGTCATACGCTAACGCACCATAAAAACCGCTGCGCTCATAAGTCGCGGCAACAGACGTAGCGTTAGATCTCTTATCAGCTTCATCTAAACCATCATTATCTTGCTCGCTCGCAATGATATCCGCATAAAGTTTGAAGCCTGAAAGATCAGGCGTAACGTACATCAAGCTATTACTTTTACGATTATCATTTACAGTGAAATTCTTTTTAATATCACCGTAAAGGTCGTTAAAAAGATCAACTTTATTTTGCGCTGTTTTCAATGGAGTATCAAAATGACCGGCAATCACAGTACCGAAGTTACCCTTCAAGCCTACGTAAATATTGCGTTGGCTAAATACTTTGCCGTCTTTCGAATCACCATCATCAAAAGCCACTTCAAATTCAGCTTTATAAATAGCCTCAATGTTATCGTTGATTGTCTCGCTACCCTTAACACCAATACGCGAAGCATTGCTGGCAACCTCTAATATCGACTCATCGATAGTCTCGGCTCCAATCTCAACACTGGAATTAGTACTAGCATAAGAAACGTTGGCTTTGCCGTATAAAGTAGGTGCAGCAGTAGCAACAATTGGAGCGAACATGGCCAATGCGATGGCAGCAGAAAGTTGTTTTTTCACGATTTTCCCCTAAAGACTTAATAGTTTTTAATTAACAAGCAACAACTCAACAAACCCGAGCAACTGTAGCACCAAAAGAAGCTTTCAGAGGCTCGTTTGAGATTTTCGGCGACTATATGACTAGAATGTGACACTTTAATTACAGCCCACCCATTTTCACCCCCACTGCGCAATAACTTCTGACCAGAGCGTACTTAAACGCTTACCCGATACCGGCATGGCCGTTTTCAGTGTTTGCGCGAACAAAGAGACCCGGAACTCTTCGATCATGTAACGGTATTCTTGCCATGGCTGGCTTTGCCCATAAGCATTTTTACCTTGCTTAGCGAATAAGTCCTCATGCTTTTGCCAAGCCGCCTTCACATCTTGCATTGCTACTTTATCTTTCTGGGGGTTTTGTGGAGCCTTTTGCAAACGCACCTCAATCGCATTTAAATAACGCGCATAATGCGCTAACCAAGGCAATGGCGTAGCCATAAAAAAACCTTTAAAAAACAAAGTGTTAAGTTGACTTTTAATATCAGAAAAAGCAAAAGCCAACAACAGTGCATTTTTATTGGCTTTCATCGATTTATTAATCGCCACCAACTGCGCCAGCCACCCTAACAGCTGTTTTTCCAGCGTCTGCGCTTGCGCCGTTAAACCATTTTCACCAAGCACAACCGCAGCATTGAACGCTTGCTCCGTGCGCGGCAAGTCACTGCCTATGCCACAAACATTCAACACTGCAGCCATCAGCAAGTCATCGACAACCTCTACACGACTACCCAGCGCCAATACAGCGAGTCCAATATCCTTATTTTTCAGTAGCTCCTTACGCAAATACTTAACGGTTTTTGGCATAGCCAATAGCAGAAGACGCGCAACGCCATGACGGCTTTGCTCATGGGCATCCACAGGGTTATCTAAAACCCGCAGATCCACTGCACCACCCACATCACACAGCGCGGGGAAAGCCTGAACCTTAATCGCTCCTTTTTTAAGTGCGCATTCCTCGGGGAAGCTACCAAAATCCCAAGCTGTTAACTGTTCACGCTCAAATTCACTGCCCGCTTGCTGCAAGCTTTCTTGTACGTGGTCGCGATAACGTTCCCGTAATACACTCAGGTGACGATGCCTGTCAATAACACGCCCTTTGTCGTCCAGAACGCGAATATTCATTCGATAAAAATCGTCCAGCACAACTTCACGGTAAATTGCTTTGGGAATTTCGACACCCGACAAATGCAACAAAGCGGTTGCTAGGCTTTCCATCAAACCGCCCTTTCCGGGCGTCATGCGCGCAACGGCTTTATCGACATACTCCGGCACAGGTACAAACTGCTTGCGCCACTGCTTCGGCAGCCCTTTTACTAAAGCGATGCATTTTTCGCGCAACAGCCCAGGCACCAACCACTCTAACGGCTCTTCCGATAGGCTATGTAAAACACTGGCTGGCACACCAACACTCACCCCATCATCCTGCTGACCAGGATCGAAATGATAGAACAATGGGTAAGTCGCGCCATTCACCAACAGTGAATTAGGAAAGGCATTTTCAGATACATGATCGGCGCCATGCTGCATCAACAGTGATTTAGGGATATGGAGCAGGCTTGCGTCCTCGCGCTCAGCGGTTTTACGCCAATACTCGAAGGTATTTAAACTCGAAATATTTTCGGGGATACGCTCATCATAAAAAGCAAACAACACTTCGTCATCCACCAGAATATCGCGGCGGCGCGACTTGGCTTCTAACTCACAAATATTCTTGATCGTTTTTTCGTTAAGGGCAAAAAACTTACCCAAATCGCGCCGACGATGCTGGCCATATTTACCCTCAACAAACACCTCGCGAATAAAGATTTTACGGGCATCAACTTCATCAATTTTGCTGTAATCCGTGCGCAGTTTATCGGCAACGGTTAAACCAAATAGCGTGACCTTATCGAACGCCATAACCTGGCCACTTTTCAGGGCATAGTGTGGCTGGTAGTAATGGTGCTTCAACAAGTGAGGTAGGCTTTTGCGCAGCCATTCAGGGTCTATTTTGGCATTGGTGTGGGCAAAAACTTTGGTGGTTTCAAGGTAATTACCACTCACCATCCAGCGCGGCGTTTTCTTAAATTGGGAAGAGCCAGGAAATATATTGGCTTTGCGATTGCGCGCCACAATGTATTCACGCTCACGGCTTTCTTCATTTTTAATGGCTACGTTATCAAAAAGGCCAAACAACAACGCTTGGTGAATAGCCTCATAATTAACGCAAATTTTAGCCTCGGTAGCCTGCTCATCTTTTTTGACGGCTTCGCCTGGCTCGACCGATGTATTATCGACAGGAATATTTTCTCTAGCCTTGGTGTTTAAACCGGCCTGCTTACAAGCACTTAACAACTGATGATGCAGCTCGCGCCATTCACGCAACCGCAAAAAAGATAAAAATTCTTTGCTGCACTGCTTTCTCCAATGGTTTTGCGAAAGCTCTTGTCGGTGCTGCTCGGCGTACTCCCATAAATTAAGGTAAGCCACAAAGTCGGAATCAGCATCTTTAAAGCGCCGATGCTTTTCATCTGCCGCCTGCTGTTTATCGTGCGGTCGCTCCCTGGGGTCTTGAATGGTAATTCCAGAAATAATAATGAGCAGTTCCTGCAAACATCCCAGCTCTGATGCGGCAATAATAATGCGTGAAAAACGCGGCTCTAAAGGCAAGGCCAACATTTTTCGCCCCGCAGGCAATAAACGTTTTCGCTCGTCCAACGCTTGCAGCTGCATAAGCTCTTTAAAAGCATCACTGATCGCGCGTTTTTCCGGGGGTTCTAAAAAGGGGAAGTCTCGAATATCCCCCACATTCAACTGCTGCATCTGCAATACAACCGCTGCCAAACTCGTGCGCAGAATTTCTGGATCGGTAAACTCTGGCCGCGCTGTGAAGTCTTCCTCGCTGTATAAACGAATACACGTACCGTGGCTTATACGCCCGCAACGGCCTGCACGTTGATTGGCCGACGCCTGCGAAACAGGTTCTATGGGTAATCGCTGAATACGGCTTTTAGTACTATAGCGGCTAATACGCGCCGTACCTGGGTCGATGACATAACCGATGCCCGGCACAGTAATAGAGGTTTCGGCCACATTCGTCGCTAACACCACACGCCGACCTTTGTGGGATTGAAACGCTTTATTCTGCTCGGCCAAACTCAGCCGCGCATAAAAAGGCAACACCTCTAACATTGGGAAGTTGGCATTGCGAATCGCTAATGCAGCTTCTCGAATTTCACGCTCACCTGGTAAAAACACAAGCACATCACCGACAGGCCCTTTCGGCAACGTGAGAATTTCCTCCAGCGCTTCAACAATCCCCTGCGCCTCATCTTCCAATTCGCCATGCCAAGGGCGATAAATAATATCGACGGGGAATGTTCGGCCAGAAACAGAAATAACAGGCGCGCCATGAAAATGCTGAGAGAAGCGCTCGACATCAATGGTCGCCGACGTAATGATGACTTTAAGGTCTGGGCGTTTTGGCAAGATTTGCCGAATATAGCCCAAAAGAAAATCAATATTTAAGCTACGCTCATGCGCCTCATCGATGATGAGTGTGTCGTATTTTTCCAGCAGCGGGTCATTTTGTATCTCCGCCAACAAAATACCATCGGTCATCAGCTTAATTAAACTCAGCGGCGAACTGGTATCGTTAAACCGAACCTGATACCCCACCGCACCGCCAAGCTCCGTTTTAAGCTCTTCGGCAATACGGCTAGCCACAGTGCGCGCTGCGATTCGCCGTGGCTGCGTGTGCCCAATTAAACCTTTTACGCCGCGACCTAGCGTTAAACAAATTTTGGGGATTTGCGTCGTCTTACCCGAGCCCGTTTCTCCGGCAATCACAACAACCTGATTTTGACGAATGGCTTCTGCAATTTCGTCACGCCGTGCCGATACCGGCAACTGATCATCAAACACAACCGCAGGCACCGCTGCTGCGCGATCCACAAGCTGTGTTTGCGATGCCATTATCTGCTGTATTAATTTAGACCGCTCAGATTCGCTGGACTTGCCTCCTTTGTCTATTTTTTCAATGCGATACCACGCATTACGTAAACGGCGCTTATCCGCTTGCGCACAAAGATCAAGTTGCGCCCAAAAAGAGGCTCTATCGGTAAGGGGAATAGCTGCTTGTGACGTCATAAAGAAACACTAAAAGACAAAAGCGCAGCATTATACGCCAACTTCACATTCAGCCGAGATATAGCGTGAAAACTACGCTAGTCTAGACTCTAAAGAGGCGCATTATGTTCAGATACAGCCAAACCGAGAACCTAAGCGACGCCAGAAGTGGCTACATTCACCCAAGCAGCAACCGCGATTTTTAGCCACCACAAAATTTAAAAACGTTCTCTATTAGAGAGAACTCTCCCCTAGCATCGAAGCCCAGCTTCGCTAATGATTAAGGACAGGCGCTAACACTTATGAAATCACAGCTACGCATAGAAAAAGCTTCTAACAATTACTTATTGGCAAGTGTCGCAACCAATAATGCCGACACTCCAAGCTACATTACAAGCCCGCAGGGGAAACCTTTAAAATTTCTGAGCATTGCTCATATCAAAGAGTTTTTTGAAGGTCAGAGAATCGATGAAGTACTCGTCGTTGATGATTCCGGCAATTCTCAAGCTGTTGAATGCTGGTAAACGGCCACACATAAAAAAACCGGTTAAAGTCTGCTTTAACCGGTTTTTTTATGTGTGAGGCAATAATAGATCATCCAATTCGGCGCTGGGGCCAGCAGCGGCTAATGTACTATTGCCTCGTCGTTTATGCCTTTTGATGGCCCCTTATGCGTCTTCCGCATACATAGATTCAAGACTAAACGCCAAACCACTGACATCCAGGCCCGTACATTTCAATAGGTGCTCTAAGACATTTGCGCTTTTAAGCTCGCCGGTATGGTGCCGCACTAGCGCATCCTCTAAGCGATTAAGGTAAGCCGCAATCTCATTAAGCTGATCTTGATTAATTTGGATCTCCTCCTTTCTAGCCTCCACTAAGGTTCCGACCACATTACGACGCAAGTCGCTGTCACACAAATCTAAGAAGATTTCGCCATAATCAGAGCTTTTTGAATCTGTCATTTTGTACACCACCATGAATAAATGTTATCCGTGTTTGGCATAACGTACGCTCAAACACTCCTACCAACATCAGTAGTTAAACAGCTAGTCCATATAGGCTAGCGTGCCACACTGCAAAACGAATTTCGATAAAAGTGACTATATCACTAGCGCACAAAATCAGGGACTTAACGCATGATATAAGTGCTTAAAGGCACGAAAACATTGAAACACCCCCCTAAAATGCACCACCAGAAAACATAAAAAAACAAAAATGCACCACAGGAAAACACAAACAAAACTATCGATCACTAAATAAGCGTAGCGCACAAAAAACACACCAACCAGTGCGCATAACGTCGACGCACAAAAAACAATCGAATTTAGGTTAGACTACGGTACAAAATCGCGACTACACATTAATACCCCTATGGATAACAACGAAACACGAATAGCACCGCCAAAGCAGCCCGTTAGCGCAGAGACCGAGCTCGATAACAGCACTATCATCCAGCCTTTGCGTACACCGCAAATAACGCAAAAAAACACGGCCACGAAAAACACCGTTATTTCGCCGGTACCAGCCATGCCTGAATCGGCAAGCCCTAAAGCCCCCTCTTCCGGCTTGGGCATTATTAAAGGTCGATTCGAGCTGGTAAAAAGCATCGGTTCGGGGGGGATGGGCGATGTCTTTTTAGCCCGCGATCTTGTCCGTATAGAAATGGACGACAACCAACCGTTTGTTGCGGTCAAGGTGCTTAAAGGTAATTTCAACGCAATGCGCGAAGCCGCCCAAGCGCTTCAACGTGAAGCCAAAAAAGCGCAGCTGCTCTCGCACCCCAACATTGTTACCGTGTACGACTTCGATCGCGACAATGATCTTGTCTTCATCACCATGGAATTCTTAGAAGGCGAGTCGCTCGAAGATTACCTGAATAACAACCCTTGCATGCCGCCGGAACAAGCACTCAAAACCATAGAGCTTGCCGCCGAAGGCTTGGCCTATGCACACAAGAAAGGCTACGTTCATGCCGACATCAAACCGGCTAACATCTTTCTAACGAAAGATGGCGGCGTCAAAATTCTCGATTTTGGTATCGCGCAAGCCGTGCGGTCGACGAATGAAGAAGAGTTATCCATCGGTGAGTCCTGGACTAAGTACGCGCTTACGCCTTCTTACGCCAGCCCAGAGATGATCGCCCACCAAGACCTGCACACCAACGATGATATCTACGGGCTAGGCATAGTACTGCACGAATTACTCACAGGCCGCCACCCCTTTTTAGACAGTGATGGCAAAGCCATACCTGCCGATAAAGCAGCTGAGCAAGGCTTAACACTAGCCCCCCTAAAAAATATTTCGCGGCGCGCCAACCAAGCACTGATCAGATCATTAGCATTTGACGGTAATCAGCGCCACCAAGATGCTGGCGAGCTCATTAAAGCCATGCATCCGCCCAGCAAATTAAAAGGTGCGTTGTTTGCCAGCTTGGCGGTTGCCTTAATTGCCATCGCCGTCGCCGTATTTTTGCAAACGCATGAGCCGCCACCGCCAACACTTGAAGACCTCCCGGCAACGCTAGAAAAAACGCGCAACTTTATTACCGAGGCTGATGAGCTGCTCGCCACCGGCGAGATCGGTATGGCGCACAGGCTTTACACCCAAGGTAAAAACGCGCTCGATAAAACCGAAAATATAAACCCTAAAGACCTACAAGCAGCGCTTTACGTATTGCGCGGGCGCCAAGGTGATGTCATTAATGCGCTAAAACAGCGTTTAGACGACAACACCCTCACGCGCTTTCAACTCAAAGAAATTCAACTCGCCCTTGAGTACCTATACAATGACGAGCTAACAGAAGATAAAGAACAGGTTGCGCAAACTATTGCACAACTTAAACAGCGTTTAGACCGCGAGGATAGCCAATAATGACAACGCTAAAATTACTGATTGCCGGCAGCTTAACCTTGGCGCTTTCCGCCTGTGGTAGCGGCAACGTAAAAGACATCAAAACCACTGCAACCGAAGGTTTTAAAAACAAGGAAGACCTTTACGTTGTCGACTGTAAATTGCCCGGCCAAATGATGCGCCTAGGCAATATGCAATATCTTGCACCCCGCCGTGCCACACGTACCACGGCCATCGACTGCCGTATTCGTGGCGGTGAATATGTAGAATACGACCGCGCCGATTACCGCTCGGCCTTAGGTGTTTGGCTGCCGCCCGCACAAGAAGGTGATGCCGAAGCACAAAACTATGTCGGCGAGATCTACGAGAAAGGCGTTGGCGGCTCCCCCGATTACCAACAGGCCGCTCAGTGGTACAAAAAGGCTGCCGAACAAGGCAACAGCCGCGCGCAGCTCAACCTGGGTTACTTTTACGAAAAAGGCTTGGGCGTAGAAACCAATATGCCGCTGGCCCTTAATTACTACCGCCAAGCATCTGGCATTAGTGATGACAACCTAGTGCTAAGCTCGCAAGCCAAAGCCGAATTGGATAAAACCAAAACCGCACTCACCAAAGCCTTGAAACAATCCAACATTCAAAGCCAATTATTAGCCACTCAAATAAAGCAGCTCGTAGCCGACCGCGAACAACTGCCCGACCCCGAGCAAATGGAAGCCTTACAAGAACTTCACAAAAACACCCTAGCCGAAAAAGCCGAGCTTGAAAGTGAGCTCGACTCGCTTAAATTAGTTTACCGCGGTTTCGAATCAACAGACCAAAAAGCCGCCACCTCTACGCTTAGCGCTGCCGAAAACCGCAAAGTAAAGAACATGAACTTTGGCCGCTACTATGCATTGATTATTGGCAACCAAGACTACCTTTACCTGGATGATCTACGCTCACCTATCCGCGATGCCGAGCGCTTACAGGGTGTGCTCGAAAACAAATACGGTTTCACCACATTACTGCTACAAGATGCCAGTGAAAAAGCCATCCTCAACACCATCAATAACTTCTATAGCCAAATTACTGAAGAAGACAACCTACTCATCTTCTATGCCGGTCACGGCGAAACAGCCATGGCCAGCACCAGCCAAAAACAACGAGGCTATTGGCTACCGGTTGATGCCCAAGATCAAAACATTAGCAGCTGGATTAACAAC